>CAZGUI010000147.1:0-4187 GCA_964528875.1 uncultured Bacteroides sp.
CTTACTTTCAGAAACTGCAAAAAGAAGGTGAGAGTGGTAGAAGAAAAATGAATCAATATACGCGTTATTTAACTATAGCGATATTGTTAGTTCAAGGACCTTCTTATCTTTTGAACCTTAAAATGCAGGCTGGACCTTCTTTGAATGCTTCATTAGATTGGACTCTGTTTATGTTTATCTCAACCATTATTTTGGCTGCAGGTAGTATGTTCATCTTGTGGCTTGGAGAGAGAATTACTGATAAAGGTATAGGTAATGGTATTTCATTCATTATCCTTGTGGGAATTATTGCTCGTCTTCCTCAATCTTTTGTTCAAGAATTAATTTCAAGAATTACTGATAAGACTGGTGGACCTGTAATGTTCCTTGTGGAACTTGTTGTTTTATTGTTTGTTATTGCTGCAGCTATTATGCTTGTACAAGGAACTCGTAAGATTCCTGTTCAGTATGCTAAACGTGTGGTAGGAGACAAACAATTCAGCGGTGGTGCACGTCAGTACATTCCTTTGAAAGTTAATGCTGCAGGTGTTATGCCAATTATTTTTGCTCAGGCAATTATGTTTATTCCTATTACATTGATTGGATTTTCATCCGATCCTTCTAATATGAGTGGATTTGTTAGAGCTTTTACTGATCATACCAGTTTTTGGTATAACTTTGTATTTGCAGTAATGATTATATTGTTTACCTACTTTTATACAGCGGTAACAATTAATCCAACACAGATGGCTGAAGAAATGAAGCGTAATAATGGTTTTATCCCTGGAATTAAACCAGGTAAAAATACGGCAGAATTCATTGATGTAATTATGTCACGTATTACACTACCTGGATCTATATTCTTAGCTTTAATTGCCATTATGCCTGCTTTTGCAGGATTGTTCGGTGTACAAGCTGGGTTTGCTCAGTTTTTTGGAGGTACATCCCTTCTTATTTTAGTTGGGGTTGTGCTTGATACACTGCAACAAATAGAAAGTCATTTATTAATGAGACATTACGATGGTCTTCTTAGTTCAGGAAGAATTAAGGGACGATCAGGAAATGTGTCTGCTTACTAAATTTGATTTAATGATTTTTCTTAAGACAGAAGACGAAATAGAGCTAATGAGACAAAGCAATCGCCTAGTGGGAAAAACACTAGGTGAACTTGCTAAACTAATAGTTCCTGGAGTAACAACAGCAGAGTTGGACAAGGTAGCGGAAGAGTTTATAAGAGATCATGGTGCAATTCCTACATTTAAAGGATTTCCCGGTTCTTTTGGTGTTGATTTTCCCGGTTCAATTTGTGTTTCTGTAAACGATCAAGTAGTTCATGGTATCCCTGGTGATTATCACTTAGAAAACGGTGATATTATTTCCATTGATTGTGGAACTTTACTTAATGGTTTTTGTGGAGACTCTGCTTATACCTTTTGTGTAGGAGAAGTTGATGAAGAGACTAAAAAACTTTTGGAGATAACTAAAGAGTCACTCTATTTAGGTATAGAGAATGCGATTGTTGGTAGGCGCATTGGTGATATAGGTTTTGTGATACAACAACATAGCGAGAATAACGGTTTTGGAGTTATACGTGAATTTGTTGGTCATGGCATTGGAAAAGAAATGCATGAAGATCCTCAGATCCCCAATTATGGTAGAAGAGGTACAGGCTCTCAATTAAAAAAGGGAATGTGTATCGCTATTGAACCAATGATAACCTTAGGCAGTCGTCATATTGTTATGGACCCTGATGGGTGGACGGTGAGAACACAAGATGGTAAACCGGCAGCACATTTTGAGCATACAGTGGCTGTTGCTCACGGTAAGGCTGATATTTTATCTACCTTTGAATATATTGAAGAAGTTTTAGGGAAGAACAATTAAATTGGATTATTAATAGATATGGCAAAACAAGCAGCAATAGAACAGGATGGAGTAATCATTGAGGCACTTTCAAATGCCATGTTCCGTGTAGAACTAGAAAACGGACATGAAATTACTGCTCATATTTCTGGTAAAATGAGAATGCACTACATTCGAATATTACCAGGAGATAGAGTGAAAGTAGAGATGTCTCCATATGATTTGTCCAAAGGAAGAATAGTGTTTAGATATAAATAAAGGAAAAATTAGATATGAAAGTTAGAGCATCATTAAAAAAACGTACTGCAGACTGTAAAATCGTCAGACGAAAAGGCCGTTTGTACGTTATTAATAAGAAAAATCCTAAATTCAAACAAAGACAAGGATGATACTTGTTATAGAAAAAATAATTAAATAGTATATATGGCTGTAAGAATAGTTGGTGTAGATCTACCACAAAATAAGAGAGGAGAAATTGCTTTGACTTATATTTTTGGTATTGGCCGTAGTAGCGCAACTAAAATATTAGATCAGGCAGGAATTGATAGAGATATCAAAGTGAAAGATTGGACGGATGATCAAGCTGCAAAGATACGTGAGATCATTGGTGAAGAATATAAAGTAGAAGGTGATCTTCGTTCAGAAGTTCAAATGAATATTAAACGTCTTATGGACATAGGATGTTATAGAGGTATTCGTCATCGTATCGGCTTACCTGTAAGAGGACAAAGCACTAAAAATAATGCTCGTACTCGTAAAGGAAGAAGAAAAACTGTTGCTAACAAGAAAAAAGTAACTAAATAATAATTGTTGATATGGCAAAAAAAGTAGTCGCAACTAAGAGGAAAAATGTTAAAGTAGATGCTAATGGACAACTTCACGTTCATTCTTCATTCAACAATATTATTGTTTCTCTTACCAATAGTGAAGGACAAGTAATCTCTTGGTCATCTGCTGGAAAGATGGGTTTTAGAGGTTCAAAAAAGAACACTCCTTATGCAGCACAAATGGCTGCCCAAGATTGTGCTAAAATTGCTTATGATCTTGGTTTGAGAAAGGTTAAAGCTTATGTTAAAGGACCAGGAAATGGACGCGAATCTGCAATAAGAACCATCCATGGTGCAGGAATTGAGGTAACAGAAATCGTTGACGTTACTCCATTACCACATAATGGTTGTAGACCTCCTAAAAGAAGGAGAGTATAATTTAAGATTTAATAATCTAAAAGTGGTGATACTTGATTTTGTTTTGGATTACATCTATTAATCTTCTCTGTAATCGCGGCTGTAACAAATTAAGTTCATATTTAAAAAATAATTAAAAAGAAAAAATGGCTAGATATACTGGACCAAAATCAAAAATTGCTAGAAAATTTGGAGAGGGTATTTTTGGACCTGACAAGGTTTTATCAAAAAAGAATTATCCTCCAGGTCAGCACGGAAATACTCGTAGAAGAAAATCTTCAGAGTATGGAATACAGCTTCGTGAAAAGCAAAAAGCTAAGTACACATATGGAGTTTTAGAGAAACAATTCCGTAATTTATTTACAAAAGCAGAGTCGCGTCAAGGTATTACAGGTGAAATCTTACTTCAATTACTTGAATCAAGATTAGATAACATTGTATTCCGTTTAGGTATCGCTCCTACAAGAGCTGCTGCTCGTCAATTAGTTACTCACAGACATATTACAGTTGATGGTGAAGTACTAAACGTTCCTTCATATACTGTGAAGGCTGGTCAAATTGTTGGTGTTCGTGAGAAATCTAAATCATTAGAAGTTGTTTCAAACTCTCTTGCTGGTTTCAATCACAGCAAATACCCCTGGTTAGAATGGGATGAAGCTTCAAAAGCAGGTAAGCTTTTACATATTCCTGAAAGAGAAGAGATTCCAGAGAACATTAAAGAACAATTGATTGTAGAGTTGTATTCTAAATAATAAATAAGATTCATGGCAATATTAGCATTTCAAAAACCTGATAAAGTAATAATGTTAGAGGCTGAACCGGATTATGGTAAATTCGAGTTTCGTCCTTTAGAACCTGGTTTTGGTATTACTATTGGTAATGCCCTTCGTCGCATTTTGCTTTCATCATTGGAAGGGTTTGCAATCAATACTGTTAAATTTGATGGTGTTGAGCATGAATTTGCGACCGTTCCAGGGGTGTTAGAAGATGTTACTAACATTATCTTAAATCTAAAACAGGTAAGATTTAAGCAAGTGGTTGAAGAGTTTGAGAATGAGAAAGTAAGTATAACAGTTGAAAACTCTTCTGAGTTTAAAGCTGGAGACATAGGAAAATATTTGACTGGATTTGAAGTGTTAAATCCTGAATTAGTTATTTGTC
>CAZGUI010000148.1:0-3961 GCA_964528875.1 uncultured Bacteroides sp.
AGGCTCCAAAACAAAATTTCACTTTATGAGTGGAAATGATATTCGGCATTTTGTGAACAAAATTTCCCGTCTGTTTTAGGACAAAGTTAGTTAGCAAGAACAATTAGCTTGAGATTGTGATTTCTAAAGGAGTGGTATTAATAATCTCAGTAACAATTGGTGTATATAAATCAGTGTTTACTTCTGGCGTTTCTATTGAAACGACAAGAGAGTATCTAACTTTTTCATTATATTTTTCTAGATGTCCCCTTTCACGCCACCAACCGATGACTGGATAGATTGCAACATGATTTGCATCACATAGGTTAATAGCCAAATCATCACAAAAATCTGAATGTATTGAGCCTGTATCTCGATTCCCAACACCTAAATACCAATCCCTGCTGTTCCCATCTCCACTATCTTTTTTATCATCACCCCGCATCTTTATGTTAATACGTTTATTAAAATCATAAAGAGTCTCATTAGAATTAATAACATCAAATCTTAGTCCACAAGATGGATACCTATATTTATCTCTCCACCCTACTTCTCCAGGCCCAGGTTCAATAAAATAGGATAGCGTAACCCTTATGGTTGCTTCTGTCTCCCCTAAAGACTTCAATACACTTTTTGGCCACGGTAACTCATGTAAGTGCATTTCATTCATTTTATTCTTTGTGAAAGGCTGAAGTTCACCTTGAATAACTAAGTTTACCGAATTATTAGCACATTGAATCGCTTTATCCAAGTTAGGAATACCATAGCCACAAGAACGTAATAATTGCTTTCTACCTTTTGTTTTAGAATCTTCTGTACAAAATTGTTCACGCATTGCATTCGTCCATCTAGCAGAATGTACTAACAACGCGCGTACTGTTTCTGCCCATATCCCCGGATACTCCTCATAAATTTGTGCAGCCATCCAAGCTGCTTGTGCAGTAGCAGGGCTTGTACCATGAATTGTTGAAAATGGGCGAATTAAATGTTTATGATGTGTAGTTAAAATCGATAAATCTTCGCACTCTGTAAAGTCCTCACCATTTGTTGCCATATTACCCCCATCTAAAAGAATTTCTGGTTTTATTGGCCATTTGTTATTCCATGTAACCGAAGTAGAACTATATGGAGATAATTCACCAACATCCGCAACTGGCTTAAAATCCTTATAAATAGGATTGTCAATTTGAATATCATTTGATACTGCACCTACAGTTATAGCATTCCAAGACTGCCCTGGATTTTCTACACCATGAAGAATGCTAGAATCAGGATATTCAATATTCGAAAGCCTTGATGGAAAAACATTTCCAGCACTAATAAAAAATAGTCGTTTTTCACCATTTTCATTTGCACCAGATGTAATGCTATCCACAGCGGCCGACCACGACGTAGGACTACCGTCCTCTGTATTATAGTATGGTGAAGTTACAGCCATACACAAAGTCCTATCTACATTAGGATTCGAAATCTCCGCTAAGGCAACAGCTTGTTCAGTAATTGCACCATATAACTTTATAGGATTTTCACCCTTTGGTGGTAAAATCTTTACGGACTCAATTTTATGTCTAACATCAACACTATTATTCTCTAACAACTTACTTTTCAAGTTATTGTATATTGCAACTCCAGCCATTTCAGTCCCATGTCCCATATGATCATTGGTTCCCCATGTCTCATCTACAGCTTGTACTGCATCCTCACCTTCTACAGCAGGAGAAATCAATGGATGTGCACTATTTAAGCCAGTATCTAATAAACAAATATAAGAATTAGAATTTTTAAATTCTGTTCTTTTTAATAATTCTTCAACCCATTCCTGCTGTTCTGTTCCAGATAAATCATCAAAGAAACTTGTCGGTTCTGGTGCTCTCCTAAATTCCGCAATATACTGACTACAGCTAATTAATCCATATAATTGTGTTTTATTAGCCTTTATTAAACGTACTATTCTCTCTGGAAAAAACAATTTATTATCATCAACTTCTATTTTTAATGCATTACAACATTCTTCAACATCAGATAATGCATCATCAAAAGAAGGATCATTATATCTAATCCATACTTCACACCACTTAGCAACATCATCGGGAATATCTTCATGCTTCCCAATCCAAAATGAATCCAACATTGCAATTCGTATGTCTTCTATACTCCGAACCAAATCATTATTCCTGGGTAAACCTTTTTTTGTAACTTCTGAAGAATAGGCTTCAACTTTTTTAATAAAATACAATTCTTTTCCAGCAGGAATATATACAGTAGCTTTAATCGTTTCTGTTTCATTATCAGTTTTAACATTCAAAAGACGTATACCTTGAGTCCTGTTCTCCAAACTTTTAATTGCTAAATCGTGTTTGGCAGCACTAGAAAATTCAAGATACACGCCTTCTTTATATCGTATAGCTGCTGCTTGTTTTTGAGTCTTTGACCTTTCATAACATTCATTTAATTTTCTTCCAATAAATTGAGCGTGTAACTTGGAGTTGTCCCTTAATGGGAAGTTCTTACCTATCAGCATTGAACGTGAAACATATGGGATAGATTTATTAGTATCGTTCAAAAATATATTCTTTTTTTCAACTGACATTCACTATGCCTCCTTTCCGGAATATACAGTTAATCTTTCATTGACTAAACTTAGCAACTTAGATTCCGTTATTTTTCCATTATCCAATATAGAACCTTTAATGGCATCATCACATACTCTGATTATTTCAGCATGACTCAATACTATAGATTTTTCAATTAGTTCGGAGGAAGGAGTAAAACTTCTTTGATAAACAGAGAGTTTGTGCTTATATAACTGTTCAACCTCTCTTTTAGTTGGCATAGTATAGTGTAATACATCATCAAAACGTCTAAACAACGCTTTATCTAATATTTCTTGATTATTTGTTGCTGCTATGATAATACTTTCAGAAGAATCTTCTTCAATAAACTGCAAAAAAGAGTTTAATATTCTACGCATCTCTCCAACTTCATTATCTAAATTTCTATCCGCACCAATAGCATCAAATTCATCAAAAAAATACACCCCGGTTGCATTCTCTACAGAATCAAAAATTTGCCTAAGTTTTACACTAGTTTCGCCCATAAATTTTGTAACTAACTTATCCATTTGAACAGTGTATAATGGTAATCCCGTTTCTGAAGCAATAATGGCAGCAGTGAAAGTCTTTCCTGTTCCAGGTTTTCCCTCAATAAGAATTTTACGTCGATTAATCATTCCATAACTCTTTAATTTATTTCTGTTCCTGTATTCGTTTAAAATCCTTATAATTCTATCGCGAATTTCATCGGAAACAATTAATTCTTTCAATTTACAAGAAGGAACTGACATTGTGAGCATAGGATTACTTTGTATCTGATTAAAATGGAATATATTAGACCTAATATTTCCTGTTTTTTCAGCGAGCTTTCTCAACTCGCGAGCAAATGCTTGGTGATTAAGTTTTGCTTCATATGCAGCTATCTGTAATACTACTGTTCTAAATCTTTCATTATCATTATCATTATGAGCTTTAATTAAACTTTTAATTTGATCTGCTGTAGCCATATTAAACACCTCCTTGCACACATACAGATACTATATTATAGTATTTATTATAGCAAATGTCAATTTATGCAAATGCCATATGAACCCACCGATATTAATCTATCTTATATAAAGAATCCTATTCAATTAATACCCTATTGTTTTTCGCAAATCAAAATCCCTCATATAGGGGCGCGGACATTTTGGGGGACTTTTAAACGGCAAAACCTAAACTCTTTCTATAATCCAAAGGGCCAATGTTTTATATTTATCTACAGATTTTATCTAGAATTTCCTGCAAACAAGCTATAACTTCATTGGTTTCTGAAAATTTCTTACAATAAACCTTCCGATTTGGGTCCCCAATTATTATGTCTTCTCTAGAAACCCCTTTATCAATTAACCAACCAGCTAATAATCGCTTATTATTCAAACTGTTTTTTC
>CAZGUI010000149.1:0-3777 GCA_964528875.1 uncultured Bacteroides sp.
TATTAATGTGTTTCAACAATTTATTTTAGGCTATGGGTATATTTAGTTTCTTCTCTAAAGATAAAAAAGAGACCTTAGATAAGGGTTTATCTAAGACTAAGGAAAATGTGTTTAGTAAGATTGTTCGTGCTGTTGGAGGAAAATCTAAAGTCGACGATGAAGTTCTAGATAATTTAGAAGAGGTTTTAATAACTTCGGATGTGGGAGTACAAACGACTTTGAAAATTATTGAGCGTATAGAGGAGCGTGTGGCTCGAGATAAATATGTCAACACTTCTGAATTAAATGCTATTTTAAAAGAAGAAATAGCCACCCTATTAACTGAAAATAATACCGGAGAGGTTTTCGATTTTGCATCTAAAATTGAGGAAAAACCCTATGTTATCATGGTTGTGGGGGTAAATGGTGTGGGTAAGACTACTACCATTGGAAAAATAGCCTATCAATTTAAGAAAGCAGGGAAAAAAGTTTACTTAGGAGCTGCCGATACCTTTAGAGCTGCTGCTATTGAACAGTTGGGTATTTGGGGAGAGAGAGTAGGAGTGCCTGTTGTTAAACAACAAATGGGTTCTGACCCGGCATCGGTAGCTTTCGATACTCTAAGTTCAGCTGTGGCCAACGATGCTGATGTTGTAATTATTGATACTGCAGGTCGTTTACATAATAAGGTGAGTTTGATGAACGAACTGACTAAAATTAAAAATGTAATGAAGAAGGTTGTACCTCATGCTCCTAATGAGGTGTTACTTGTTTTAGATGGATCAACCGGTCAAAATGCATTTGAACAAGCTAAACATTTTACTTTAGCTACAGAGGTTTCCTCTATGGCTATTACTAAGTTGGATGGAACGGCAAAAGGTGGAGTTGTAATTGGTATTTCTGATCAATTTAAAATTCCGGTTCGTTACATTGGTTTAGGTGAGGGAATGGAAGACTTACAAGTTTTCCGTAAAGAGGAATTTGTTGATTCATTATTTGGAGATATTTGATGCAAAAGAAAACCATTGATGTTATAACACTAGGTTGCTCAAAAAACTTAGTGGATTCAGAGTATTTACTAAAACAGTTGGGTGAGTCAGGTTTTAATATAACTCACGATTCAGAAAACCCACAAGGCGAGATCGCTGTAATTAATACCTGTGGGTTTATTGGCGATGCAAAAGAAGAGTCTATTGAGATGATTTTGACTTTTGCTGAAGCGAAAGATAGAGGAGAGATAGAAGCACTCTATGTAATGGGTTGTCTATCGGAACGTTACTTAAAAGAACTGGCCATAGAAATACCACAGGTAGATAAGTATTATGGTAAGTTCGACTGGATGAACTTACTGGATGAGTTGGGTAAAAAATACAATCCTCAATTTTATAATCGTCGTACGTTGACTACTCCTTCTCATTATGCTTATTTAAAGATATCGGAAGGATGTGACAGGAAATGTGCATTCTGTTCCATTCCAATAATTACGGGGAAACACATCTCCCGTCCTATGGAAGAGATTGTTACAGAGGTTGAGCAGTTGGTTGAAAAGGGTGTAAAAGAGTTCCAAGTAATAGCTCAAGAGTTGACCTATTATGGAATTGACCTTTATAAAAGACAAGCTCTACCTGAGTTAATAGAGCGTATTTCAGATGTCAAGGGGGTTGAACGAATCCGTTTACACTACGCTTATCCTGCTCATTTTCCAAAAGATTTATTCCGAGTAATGCGTAAGAGAAATAATGTGTGTAAATATCTTGACATTGCATTACAGCATAGTAGCGATCATATGTTAGATCGAATGCATAGGCACATTTCAAAAAAAGAAACGTACAATTTAATTCAGACTTTACGTGCTGAAGTACCTGGTATTCATATTCGTACTACTTTGATGGTCGGTTTTCCCGGTGAAACAGAACAGGATTTTGAGGAGTTAAAACAGTTTGTTCGTGATATTAAGTTTGATAGAATGGGAGCTTTTGCTTACTCTCATGAAGAGGGGACTTATGCCTACCTAAACTATGAGGACGATGTTCCTCAGGATATCAAAGAAGAGCGATTGAGTGAATTAATGGCTATTCAACAAGAAATTTCTACAGAACTAAACTTGGAGAAGATAGGACAAGAGTTGCAAGTCATCGTAGATCGTATAGAAGGGGATTATTACATTGGACGTACAGAATTCGATTCTCCGGAGGTTGATCCTGAAGTTCTAATCAAACGAATGGATGGAAAAGAACTAGAGCTTGGAAATTTTTATTTAGTTAGGATAATTGATACAGATGAATTTGATTTGTACGGAGAAATAGTGTAATTTGTTATTCTAATCTTTTATCTATACTTAAATGGATCATACGGAATTTTTATCGTCATTAGCAGCACGTCTAGGATGTTCCAGCGAAAGTGCTTCAAAATTAACAGACTCATTTATACAATCTATGACGAATGAGTTAGAAAAGGGTACCTTATTAACTTTTCCTGGCTTTGGAAAGTTTGAGGTGATTAAAGAGGATGAATATTTGGATCATAATCCGGTATCGAATGAGCCGATTCTTGTTCCACCAAAGTTAACACCACAATTTCAATCTGATGAAAAACTTAAAGAAACCCTTCATTTAGAATAGCTATGGATAAAGAGATTAAAATTCGTGATGCCTCTTTTTTTGCTCGTATTATTGCTGAAAAAGAAGGTATTTCCTTTGAGGCAGCTCAACTGTTTATTAGAGAGTTCTTTCTACTAATTGAAAAAGGGCTGAAAGAAGATAACTATGTTCATATTAAGGGGCTGGGTTCATTCAAGAAAATCTGTTTAGATATAGATAATGGTGATGAACAAAGTAAGAATGAATTGATTTTTGTTCCGGATAAAGATTTACAATCTGTTATAAATAAACCCTTTGAGCACTTTGAACCCGTTGTCGTTTCATCGGATGTCTTAATGGAGCAGTTATTAAAAGAACAACAAACAGAGCAGAAAAAGAAGGTACAAGAGGAAAATTATCAAGAAGTCTCAGATGGAGTGAAGATGGAAAATGAAGAAAAAGAATCACTTGTCGTTGATGATTGTCGATTGATAGAAAACAAATCAGAAGAGAAGCTAGATAATTTAGAACAGTCAGAAGAGAGGAGAAAGGTAGAGGAGTTTTTTCTTGGCATTTATGGTGATGATGAAGAAGATAAAATGATAGAAGAGTCAATGAATGAAATAGAGACAAGTGAAAAAGAAGAGAAAGAGCAAAAGCCTGTGAAAGATAAGAGTAAAACCGATCTAATCTGGATGTTTTCTTTTGTTATTTTCATTCTTTTCATATTCGTTCTTTTGTTATTTTTCCGTCTGTTAAGTGTTCAAAAAGAGTTGGATGCCTATATAAATTTGCGTACAGAAGCAAAAGCTTTGGAGCGCATTGAAGATTCCAGTATTGTTCTTTATCCCGACACACAACCAGATGAAAAGGTTATAAATGATACAATTGAAGAACAAAGTGTTGTGGAAAATGTAGAGGAAGAAGAGATAATAGTGCAACAGGAAACATCGACAACTTCTAGCAACCCTTATGATATTCCTGCACGTGAATCCTTGCGTTACTCCATTGTTGGTACTCAAGCTACGCATCATGTGGTGCACGGTGAAACTTTAAGGATACTCTCTGAAGTCTATTTTGGTTCTAAAGGATATTGGCCTTATATATATTATCACAATGCAGAAATTATTAAAGACCCCAATAATATTCCTAAAGACATGGTCTTGAAAATTCCTAAATTAAACATTAATGCCAATCAATAGTAACCTATCTATTGTAG
>CAZGUI010000150.1:0-3767 GCA_964528875.1 uncultured Bacteroides sp.
TCAATGATTAAAACTCAAGTATATTTCAGATTCAGAGTACATCCGGGAGATTTGTTCAGGAGTACCGATATAATCGAATTACCAGACCCTGAATAGAACAAAAACATTTATAGCCAACTAATTCTTATAAGTATATTTTTTTACTTCTAATCACAGTAATGATATAATATTAAAGCTTAACTGTGAACTTTAAATACATAATAAAAATCAGTATATTTGTTTCTTATCAAATCGTTATCTAAACTAGCTATAATTATATACCTAAATCGGTATAAATTCAATGGATAAATTAACTCCTGAACAAAGACGGAAAAATATGCAAGCAATAAAAAGTAAGGGTTCAAAAATAGAAACTTTACTTGCAAAAGAGTTGTGGAAAAGGGGGTATAGATACAGAAGAAACGATAAGAGAGTCTACGGAAAGCCAGATCTTACTTTTAATAAATATAAAATAGCTATTTTTGTAGACAGTGAATTTTGGCACGGGAAAGATTGGGAAATTCATAAATATGATCATAAAACCAATCAAGAGTTCTGGTTTAACAAAATCGAAAGAAACATTGAAAGAGATAAAGAGGTAAATAAGTTTCTTATTAATTCAGGATGGATTGTTCTACGTTTTTGGGGCCAACAAATTCAAAAAGATTTATATAATTGTATATTTAAGATTGAGGATAAAATAAATGAAGCTAAAAGAAAAAATAACTTATAAAGACATATGCGGTAAACCTTTTAGAATTAGATTAGTAGAAGCATCTGATTATGGACAAGCTGCTTTCACTCATTATATATTTAATCAAGAACATGAAGAATCAAAGTATTTTAAAAAAGAGGCAATTCAACATGTAAAACGAGCCCTTGAATATAAATACCCTGATAATGAGATTACATCTACAGTTGCTGAAAATGCATTGCAATATTTTCTGTTCGACTTTAAAAAAGATGTTCCCTTTCCTGAGCCGAATAATCCAAAATTCACTTTTATAGACCTTTTTGCAGGAATAGGTGGTTTTAGAATTGCTATGCAAAATCTAGGTGGTAGATGTGTCTATACTAGTGAGTGGGACGAACAAGCTATGATAACATATGAAACAAATTTTGGAGAAATACCCTTTGGCGATATAACCAAAGAAGAAACCAAGAAATATATTCCCGACAATTTTGACATACTTTGTGCAGGTTTCCCTTGTCAAGCCTTCTCAATTGCGGGAAAAAGAGGGGGGTTTGAAGATACTAGAGGAACATTGTTTTTTGATGTTGCAGAAATTATAAGAAGAAAACGACCAAAAGCATTTTTTTTAGAAAATGTAAAGGGCCTTATTAACCATGATAGAGGAAAGACTTTAAAAACAATATTGAATGTTTTAAGAAATGACTTAAACTACTATGTACCTGAACCGGAAGTAATAAATGCAAAAGACTTCGGTGTTCCACAAAACAGGGAAAGGATCTTTATTGTTGGATTTAGAAAAGATTTAGGAATTGAAAGTTTTAAATATCCTGAACCTTTAAATAAAACAATAAGCTTTGAAGATATTAAGGAAGAAAACACTGTTTCAGTGAAATATTACCTATCCGATACTTACCTGAATACACTAATAAATCACAAAAAAAGGCATGAAAGTAAAGGCAATGGGTTCGGATATGAAATAATACCTGATGATGGAATAGCAAATGCAGTGGTATGTGGAGGAATGGGAAGAGAGAGAAATTTGGTTTATGATCATAGATTAGAGGATTTTACTCCTGTAACACATATTAAGGGGGAAGTTAATAGACAAGGAATAAGAAAAATGACACCCAGAGAATGGGCAAGACTACAAGGTTACCCTGATAAATTCAGAATACCTGTCGCGGATGCATCTGCTTATAAACAATTTGGCAACTCAGTTGCCATACCTGCAATTGAAGCTACAGCAAAAGAAATTGTGAAACTACTAGAGACAATATAATGGGAAAATTAAATGAGTTAGGCATAACTATTGGGAGAAACACTAAAGCCGAATTGATTTTCGATAGTTTATATCCCAACTTCTTAGAGGTTGAATATACTAAACCGACAGAATACATTACAAAATATTGGAACGAATATTCAAAGCACCCCGAGAAAAACAATAGCCAAAACGGGAAAGTTTTTGAATATATATTGGCAACACTTTGCGTTAGAGAGAATATTTTACCTATTTATTTGAGTGCTAAAGTTGCTTTTGTACCAAATGTAATTTATGACATAATGTTTTACTCTACTGAAAGAGGTCCGATTTGTTGGAGCATAAAAACTAGTTTGAGAGAAAGATATAAACAAGCAGATCTAGAAGCAATAGCCTTAAAATACGTTCATAGAAAAGCATTGAGCTATTTGATCACACTTGAAAAAAGAGAGGCAAAAAGCTTAAAAACCAAGATTAAAGATGGCAGTGTAATAGGAATTGACAATGTAATTGTTGCAACAGACGAAGAGTTTAATGATCTCATAGCAGAATTGAAAGAGTTTGAATTTTCAGAACCCCCAACAGTAAAAGTGATTGATAGTAGTCAAATTATTACTAAAGAAAAAGTAAATGCACTGATATAATGCAAAAAAACTGTATGGTAAGTAAGTAAAAAACAGTTACAATTATATTGAAATAATGCAACTAAAGAAATTATAAAAAAACAATATTGCCATGTTTACAGGGAACAAAGGTGAATGGAGCGAAATATATACCCTCCTAAAAATAATATCAGACAAACAATTATATGCCGGTGACAAGAATCTGGAAAAGATAGAAAATCTTTTTTATCCTATTATAAAAATATTAAGAAATGAATCAAATGGCACATATGATTATAGCTACTCAAGTGATTTGGTCATTATAAAGGGATCAGAAGTAGAGTTTCAAATCCCCATAGTTAGATTTCAAGAGAAGGCTGCATTCTTACTTTCAAAACTAAAAGAAAAGACAAATAGAACTTTCTGTATACCAGAGATCGCAAATTTTATAAAATCATTTAATTGTACTTCTCTCACTGCAAGTTCAACTATTAAAAGCGACATAAGAATTGTAATTCATGATTCAAGGACTGGGAGTACACCCGAATTAGGATTCAGTATTAAGTCACAGCTTGGAGGGGCTTCTACACTTCTCAATGCGGGTAAAACAACTAATTTTGTATTTAAAATACACAACACTTCATTATCTGAAACACAAATACAAGCAATTAATTCAATCAATACAAATCGTAAGATTAGAGATCGAATAGAAAAAATAAAAGAATATTCAGGAGAACTGGAGTTCGTTAAAACTGAAAAATCAATTTTCGGGAATAATTTAACACTAATAGATAGTGCTCTAACAGAGATAATTTCTGAAATTCTTGTATTATATTATACGAGTAGCCTTAGTAAAACTAAGGATCTGCTTAATGCTATCACACTCAAAAATCCTTTAGGTTTTAACAAAGAAACAGAACACCCATTCTACGAGTATAAAATAAAAAGATTTTTAACCGATGTTGCGCTAGGAATGATGCCTTCAGAAGTATGGACGGGAGAATTAGATGCAACAGGGGGTAGTTTAATTGTAAGAAGTGATGGAGAGGTTATATGTTATCACATTTATAACAGAAATGAATTTGAAGATTATCTTATAAACAATACAAGACTAGAAACTGCAAGCAGTAGCAGACATAATTTTGGTACTGTTTATGAAGAAAACGGAATACAATATATTAAACTCAATTTACAAATTAGATTTATTAAGTAAATTTTATTTTTCATTAGTAAC
>CAZGUI010000151.1:0-3601 GCA_964528875.1 uncultured Bacteroides sp.
CCACAACTACACGTTTGTTAGGATTCAATTGTTTCACAAAACAGTTTTCAGTATCGGTTGCCATTATATCGTCACCCGACAGCACATTATCATCCTTGTCCTTGGTGCTCTGTTCATATAGCGATGTCCATGTTCCCAAGTCACTCCAACCAAAGTCGGCACTTGTCACATACACATTGTCTGCCTTCTCCATTATGCCATAGTCAATCGAAATACTTTCACTCTCCTCATACACCTTGTTCACCTTCACTTGTTCATCGGGAGTATAATAATATTGCTCAGCCGATTGAAACAATTCAGACACAGCGGGCAAATAACTTTGCATAGCTTCATCAATAGCTTTTACAGACCACACAAACATGCCCGAATTCCATCGGTAGTTGCCATCTGCTATAAACTGTTGAGCAGTATCAAAATCAGGTTTCTCCTTAAATGAAGTCACCTTGCTAAACGACACCTCTGTATCTTCCACCTCAATATAACCATATCCAGTAGATGGAAATGAAGGAGTAATGCCAATGGTCAACAAATGACTGTGCTCTTCCGCGTGTTTCAAGCTCTGTTGCATTACATTCGCAAAAGTATTTGTATTCAATATCAAGTGGTCGGCTGGCGTTACCACCATCACCGCATCAGGATTTTGTTTTTTTAATTTGTAGGCAGCATATGCCAAACAAGGAGCTGTGTTTCTTCGCATAGGTTCAAGCAACACTTGGTCTTCTTTCAACTGAGGCAGCTGTTCCAACACCAAGTCCTTATATACCTCGCCCGTCACCACCACAAAATTCTCAGTGGGGATAAACGATGCAAAGCGCTCAAATGTCATCTGTATAAATGTTTTGCCAACTCCCAATATGTCAACAAATTGTTTAGGCTTTTCAGTTCTGCTCAGTGGCCAGAAGCGACTTCCTATACCGCCTGCCATAATTACGCAATAGTGATTTTTGTTCATAGATTTTGTGTGATCTTTAATATGTGGTTCTGTTTATTTTAATATTTATTTTTCTGAAAAAAGAGACAAGAGACATCTAATAAGTGACAAGAGACATGAGACAAGAGACAAGGTCGGGGTATTCTAAGTGAATATTACTATTTAATTTATTTCTCACTCATTATTTCTCACCTCTTGTTCCTTGTTTCTTGTTCCTTGTTCCTTTTACCAATGCATCTTTGATAAACTGCGATTGGTATTTTATCTTTATAAATTCTAAAGTGACAAGAGACAAGAGACATGAGACAAGATGGGGGTATTCTAAGTGAATAACACTCTTCAACTCTTTTCATGTTCTTTGTTCATTCCATCTTGTTTCTTTTACCAATGCATCTTTAATAAACTGCGATTGGTACTTTATCTTTATGGTTTCTAAAAAGAGACAAGTGAAAAGTGAAAAGTAACATGAGACATGAGACAAGGTGAGGGTATTCTAAGTGAATATTACTATTTAATTTATTTCTCGCTCATTATTTCTCACCTCTTGTTCCCTGTCACTTGTTTCTTGTTTCTTGTTTCTTGCTCCTTGTTCCTTGTTCCTTGCTCCTTGTCCCTTGTCACTTGCCACTTGTTCCTTCTAGACTCTTTCTATATCTTATCAGTCCAAACAACATTCTTCCAATTTCATCCCTCTCTTTATCTAGTTCAAGGAATGACTCATCATTCATAAATTCCAAATTATTTGATATTATCAATTGAGTTTCTATCTCTACACAACTTCCTAACGCAATATGAAGAAATTGGATAAATTCTTTATTTGATTTCCTGGCAGCACCTTCAGCGATATTCGACGGAATTGATACAGCCGCTCTCCTCAATTGATTCGTTAAGCCATATATCTCTTCCTTAGGAAAACATCTGTTACTTTATATAATTGTGTAACAAAATCCATCGATTTTTTCCAAACATCTAAATCTTTGTGTGTCCTTACACCTACTATATCTTTCTCCATTATTCTAATAAAAGTTTAATATGCTTTTCTTGTCTCTTGTCTCTTGTTCCTTGTCACTTATATCTTGTTCCTTGTCACTTGTTCCTTGTTCCTTGTTCCCTGTTCCTTGTCACTTGTCACTCCCTAAGCTTTTTCTATATTTTATCAGTCCAAACAACATTCTCCCAATTTCATCCCTTTCTTTGTCTAGTTCAAGAAATAACTCATCGTTCATAAACTTCAGATTCTTTGATATTATTAAGTGGGTTTCAATCTCTACAGTACTCCCTAAAGCAATATGCAAAAATTGGATAAATTCTTTATTTGATTTCCTGGCAGCACCTTCAGCGATATTCGACGGAATTGATACAGCCGCTCTCCTCAATTGATTCGTTAAGCCATATATCTCTTCCTTAGGAAAACATCTGTTACTTTATATAATTGTGTAACAAAATCCATCGATTTTTTCCAAACATCTAAATCTTTGTGTGTCCTTACACCTACTGATTCCTTCTCCATTTTTCTAATAAAAGTTTAATATGCTTTCCTTGTCACTTATATCTTGTTCCTTGTCACTTGTTCCTTGTCACTTGTTCCTTGTCCCTACTCATATGCAACAAAGATAACAAAATATAATGTACAATGTTTAAGAAGTGTTTAGGAAAAGAAGAGATTTGAATTAGACACTTGGAACTGGAGCTGATATTTTAATATTGTGTAGAGATTCTCTGGGCAACACAGAGAAATACTTATTACAAATTATGATTGTGTGTGCTGATGAATTATTGTGCAAATGGTTCAATAGTGGTAGTAATTCTGGGAGCGTGGAGCTCCTGCTCCTCGCAATTGTCTGAATTAGGATTTATAAGATTAATGGATGATAGGATGGAGTCTCTTTTACCATGTCAGATAATTTGCAATTTTCCTGTTTCTTTACGAGACGCGATAAATCGCCGTCTCTACTGTCCTATCTTGCACAACACTCCAAATATGCATACAATGTTTTTCATTTGTAACATGTTTAATGCAATCATTTTCCATTTTCAATTGATCTTGCCACTAATTCTGGGAGAGATGAAGCTCCTGCTTCGTCTATTTCCTTTTCACCACAGATTTCTCGGATAGTCACAGATGAAACGATTACACAAATGTCTGAATTAGGATTTATTTATAGGATTAATGGATTAATACGATAATAATCTATTTTGCAAAGACGCAAAGATTAAGCAGACGACATTTTTTATTTGCAATATGTTTAAAACAATAATTTTCACTCATTACTCTTCACTCATTACTCTTCACTCTTCACTCCCTACTCATTTTTCTTATACCAGCCTTCCAGGCCTCTCTCCCTTTATCTACCCTCCCGAGGCTTCACCTCGGGCTGAATTATGTTGGCCTTATAGGCCTGAAATCATCTTGCACATCATTTCAAATATGAGTGACCGCCTTATACCTATAGAATGTCCTCTCCATTAATCATTAACAATTTATCATTAATAATTATTTCAATCCTGTAGAACATTTCAAATATGCAAGTAATGTTTTTTTATTTGCAATATGTTTAAAGCAATAATTTTCACTCCTCACTCTTCACCCCTTCCGCCTTCACATCCCTTATAATCTCCTGTACAAAAGGTTTTGCAAACACCCAGCCCACAGAAACAACCCCTCCTAAA
>CAZGUI010000152.1:0-3560 GCA_964528875.1 uncultured Bacteroides sp.
TCAACGACTACATTGAATCTGCGCAAATAAGACTTTCCCAGCTCTTTACCGAGATAATACCTCTCAAAACTAACCCAATTATATGCCCAATTCCGTGTAATTGGTGTCAATTATAATCAGATCGTAAAACTGCTTCATACGCATTATTCGGAGAGGGCAGTCCTTTCTATGCTTTACAAGCTGGAAAAAGCGACAATAGAATTAGTTAACATCCACAAAGAAATTGTCGAGTTGACAGAGAGATTTAAGAGAGAGTATTTGAAATAAGGAGGATTCTTATTATTATCCCACTAAATTTCCTAAATTTGAGCACAATTATAATTTCATAATCATGAATCGTATCAAAGAGGTTCTTAACGAAAAAGGGATCAAACAAACATGGCTTGCTGAAAAATTAGGTAAAAGTTTCAAAATGGTGAATGCGTATGCATGTAATCGCAAGCAGCCGAGTTTGGAGACGCTTTTTCAGATTGCGGAGTTGTTGGATGTTGATGTAAAAGAGTTATTGATAAGTAATAAAGAGGAATAATATGGTTTTCAATGAAAATTCACGTGTTAAGATTCCAGCCATATTGCATTTGATGCGATTAGGTTACACATATATTCCGCTGAATCAACAGATACGTAGAGAGGATACAAATATTTTTGAAGATATTTTTGTTGAGTCTTTACTGCGAATCAATCTTGATGCAACGAAAGAAGAATTACTCAAAGTCTTAGATGAAATAAGTTTAGAGTTAGATTATGAAGACTTAGGAAGGAAATTTTATGAACGTCTGACAGCACAGTCTGGAATTAAGTTGATCGATTTCAAGGACTTTAACAATAATAGCTTTCACGTTACAACCGAGTTAACTTACAAAAATGGAGACGAAGAGTTTCGTCCGGATATAACCCTGTTGATCAATGGAATGCCATTGGCATTTATAGAAGTAAAGAAGCCACATAACAAAGAAGGGATTCTAGCTGAACGTAGTCGTATCAATGCTCGATTTAAAAACAAACGTTTTCGCCGTTTTTCCAACATTACGCAACTAATGGTTTTCTCTAATAATATGGAATATCAAGACGGTATTGTAGAACCTATCTTTGGCGCTTTTTATACGACCTCCGCTTATGCTGATTTGTCTTTTAATTATTTCAGAGAAGATGAAGATTATCCTGTAGCACAAAAGCTAATCAACATTTCGGAACAAGAAGAAAATGTAATTTTAAAAGATAATAATTTATTAGTCATCAAACATAGCCCCGAATTTAACACAAATAAAGACCCAAATACTCCAACACATAGGATACTAACTTCTTTGTTTAGCAAAGAACGGCTCCAGTTTATTTTGAACTATGCGATTGCATATGTAGAAGAAGAAACCGGACTACAAAAGCATATAATGCGCTATCCACAATTGTTTGCTACTAAGGCCATTTCTGCAAAGTTGGATCAAGGATGGAGTAAGGGAATTATTTGGCATACACAAGGTTCAGGAAAAACAGCGTTAGCTTATTATAATGTTAAACATCTTACCGATTATTACCAAAAGAAAAATATTATCCCTAAATTTTACTTTATTGTAGACCGCTTAGACTTGCTCATACAAGCTTCAACGGAATTTGCCAATAGAGGATTGAGAGTTAATCGTGTAAACTCTAAGCAAGAATTCATCCGAGATATGCAGGTTGTTGGGTCTATTCATAACGATAGTGGACAAGCTGAAATAACGGTAGTGAATATACAAAAATTCAGCGCAGATTCCGTGGTATCTAAAATGTTAAATTACGATATAAATACGCAGCGTATTTACTTTTTAGATGAGGCTCACCGAAGCTATAACCCAAAAGGAAACTATTTAGCCAATCTAATAAACTCAGATAAAAAAGCGATTATTATTGCATTAACAGGAACTCCCTTATTAAGAGAGGTTGTAAAAGAATACGATTCGAAATTATTATTTGGCAGCTATATACATAAGTACTACTACAACCGATCCATTGCTGACGGCTACACACTCCGGCTCATCCGAGAAGAGATTGAGGGGCAGTTTAAGATGGAGATGAAAGAAGTAATGGAGCAAATCAAAGTATTACATGGTGAAATCAAAGCATCCGATGTATATGCGCATAGACGGTTTGCTGAAGGCTTATTAAGCTATATTATTAAGGACTTAAATGAATCAAGAGATGCTTGGCAAGACGAGACCCTTGGCGGAATGGTTGTCTGTGATTCTTCTAAACAAGCAAAAATGCTATTTCAATTATTTGAGGAAAAATATGGTTTGCAAGAAACTGATGCTGAAAAGTTACCTATGGTAGCTGAACCTCAATTCTTTTATGGCAAGAGAAAGAAACGAGATCTTACAGCAGCCCTTATTCTTTATGACGAGAATGATAAAAGCGTTCGCAAGGAACTCATTAAAGCATATAAAACCGGAAAAATAGATATTTTATTTGTATATAATATGCTGCTGACAGGCTTTGATGCCAAACGGTTGAAAAAGCTTTATTTAGCACGTGTCATTCAAGATCATAACTTGCTGCAAACGTTGACTCGTGTCAATCGACCTTATAAAAAATACAAATACGGCTATGTGGTCGATTTTGCAGATATATCCAAAGCATTCAACCGAACTAACCAATTATATTTTGATGAGTTGCAAGATGAATTAGGTGACGATATTCAATTCTATACTCATTTATTTAAGTCTGAGTCAGAAATTAAAGAGGAGTTGCAAGAAATCAGTGAAACACTTTTTAATTACGACACGAGCAATCGAGAGGTTTTCTCGCAGCAGATTACCCAATTATATGATAAAAAAGAACTTTTGCAATTAATCAAAGCTTTGAGAACAGCCAAAGAGCTGAAAAACATTATTGCTATTAATGCTTATGAAGAATTAAAGTCGATAACAGACTTTGATCTACTAAACCGACTACTCATTGAAGCACAGGGCAGACTGGATAACCTTAATTTTGTAGAAAACATAGGCAATGAAGAAGCCTCCCAGAAGCTTTTGAATACAGCATTGGAAGATATAATCTTTCAGTTCATCAAAGTGGGCGAAGAGGAGCTTAAGTTAGCCGATGAATACAAAGAAGCGTTACGGAAAACCCGTGAAGCCCTACAAAATAACTTCGACCCAACTGATCCGCATTTTGTAAGTTTACGTGAAGAATTGGAGCGTATTTTTAAAAAGAAGAATCTATCGGAAACCACTCAAGAAGATATGGTTGAGAATATGCACTTGCTTCGTAAGATCTATGACAAAGCAAAAGAACTCAATCGCAAAAATGCATTACTTAAAGCGAAGTATGAGAACGACGAAAAATATACTCGGATACATAAACGTTTAATTGAGAAAGGTGCACTTAATGCCAAAGAGCTACAATTGCACCGTGCATTGATGCAGGTGAAAACTGCAGTAGATGATAAATTGGAAGGACAAGAGGATATTTTGAACAACGAGGCTTTTTTTACGAAATATCTAATGCAGTTAGTAGTCACTGAGTTTAAGAAAAAAGAAAAAATACCGTTGAATTATACCACAACGGAAAATATCAATCAATTG
>CAZGUI010000153.1:0-3526 GCA_964528875.1 uncultured Bacteroides sp.
AGGCAGTAAGCAAAAAAGGGATATCACAGGCAAATCAGGAAAGTAACTAAAAATAAAGGTGTCTTTACCAGCGATACAGCTTTAGAGAAACTAGTCTATCTTGCCTACAGAAACATACGAAAAAGTGGACTATGCCTTTAGCCAACTGGGGTAGAATAGCACAATAACTGGCGATATTATATCAGGACCGATTTAAATTATTTTAATCTAAAAATACGGCATTAAATTTATTTGTTAGTTTTGTCATACCAACAAAACTCAGGTTCTTCATTACCCATTAAAATAGGAAAATGGAAAAACTGAAATTTTAAAGTGAAAGCGAAATGCTGACACAGTTTAATTTACAATCTCCAAACAAGGCCAAAATGCCCTCAAACCCATATTGGATGAGGGCTCTGCAACCTCTGCAATGTGATGACGAAAAAGTACAATTATAATTGCAAGTTCTGCATAATATCTTTAAATTTGGACATCTTAAATAAGATACAGTAGAGACAGACAATTAAAGCTCAATAACCGAGACTTTATATAGAAAGAAAAACAAACAACATAACATGGCTACACGATTCAAAAAAGTAGATTATACTCTACAAGGACTAATTGAACAAATAGAATTAGGAATAATAGGCCTCCCCGAACTGCAACGACCATTTGTTTGGAAAGACACCAAGGTAAGAAATCTCTTCGATAGTATGTATAAAGGATTTCCAGTCGGGTACTTCCTGTTTTGGGCAAACGCAAATGTCGAAAGTGCCAAATCAATAGGCACAGGATCAAAACAAAAATCACCGAACCTACTTATTGTCGATGGCCAACAGCGTTTAACATCACTATATGCTGTCTTAAAAGCAAAAGAAGTAGTACGAAGCAACTACGAGAAAACACAAATTGTTATTGCTTTCAATCCACTCGAGGAAAAATTTGAAATTCCTGATGCATCAATCAAGAGAAACCCTCGTTATTTTCAAAATATATCTGACATCTGGAAGCCGGGGGCAAATATTATCAATCTGATAAACGGCTTCATAAGTAATCTAAAACGGTCAGTTGAAATCTCTGATAAAGAAGAGGAGAAAATTCAAAACTCATTTATGAAGCTGAATAATCTCAGCGGCTATCCCTTCTCAGCTTTAGAACTTTTCGCAACTATTTCTGAAGAAGATGTGTCTGAAGTATTCGTCAGAATCAATTCGCAAGGGAAGACACTCAATCAGGCAGATTTTATTCTCACACTTATGAGCGTATTCTGGGATGAAGGAAGAAAAGACCTCGAAGAGTTTTGTCGCCAATGTCGCCAACCTTCACTCAGTGGAGCATCCCCTTTCAACTACATTATTATCCCCGACCCGGATAATATGTTAAGAGTAGCTGTCAGTTTAGCATTTCGCAGAGCACGGCTGCAATATGTATATAGTATTCTCAGAGGAAAAGACCTCGAAACAGGCACTTTCAGCACTGATCGCAGAGACCAGCAGTTTGAACGTCTAAAAGAAGCACAGTCAAAAGTGCTCAACCTAACCAATTGGCACGAGTTTTTAAAAGCCATCAAGCAAGCCGGCTTTGCCCGCTCGGACTATATCAGTTCTAACAATAATCTTCTATATGCGTATGTTTTGTTCCTTATAGGAAAAGAAGATTTAGGCATGAACCTATTCGACTTGAAGAAATTAATTGCAAAATGGTTTTTCATGGCTTCTATTACGGGACGCTATACAAGTTCACCTGAATCAGTTATGGAGATGGACTTAGCCCGACTCAGAAATGTCAACACAGTTGAAGACTTCCAAAGTGTTTTGGGAGAAATTATCGATTCACAACTAACCGACGACTTCTGGCTCACAACACTGCCGTTAGACCTTTCCACATCTTCATCCAGAGGTCCATCTCTGTTTGCTTATTATGCCTCTTTATATGTACACGATGCCTATGGGCTGTTCAGCAAACTAAAAGTGTCAGACCTTTTGCAAGAAGGCATACGAAGTAGAAAGTCCGCATTAGAACGTCATCATCTATTCCCAAAAGCATGGCTCAAAAAAAATAACATCACAGAATTCAGAGATACCAACCAGATAGCCAACTTTGCATTGGTTGAGTGGAGCGATAATATAAAAATCGCAGACACTCCCCCTAACGAGTACCTGCCGGGTTATCTACAGCGAATGACCAACGGAGACAAAGAAAAGATGTATTACTGGCACGCTTTACCCGAAAACTGGGAAAATATGAAGTACAATGACTTTCTGGAAGAGCGTAGAAAGCTAATGGCATTGGTTATTAAAGATGCGTATGAGGTGATAAGTGATTAATAAAAAACATCTTGAAAGAATTCACTAACTTATATTGGACGACTGGAGTTGTAAGGTCATGGGATTATTCCTATGGTTTTATTGAATCAAAATCAGAAATGATATTTTTTCATAAATCTGATCTGATTGATAATAAGGATATAGTAAAACACCAATAAAGAAAATAAAATCACAGATAAATAAGTTAATTAATGGAAAGCCAATTGAAAAAGTATGCTCAAAAGTATCTCCAGAACGATTATTTCGTTATCAATTATCACAACTTGATTTAATTACCCCTGACGAAAACTACAATAATCTTGTTAAGTTAATATTTAAATATAAAAAAATCAACTGGAGTCCCACATTATCTACATTATCAGAAAAATGCGACAAAAAATGTTTAATTAAGTTGATTGAGAATGATGTTATTGATCAACTTAATTTTACCAGTATAAAAAATATTTTCTTATAGCCGAATCTAAAAGCAAACTCAAAATTATAAAACGGTTAAATTATAGCGAGCGTCATAAAATTCTTTCAGAATATATTAATATACTGCGCCAAGAAAATAAACTAAATAGTATAAACGAAGATTTAAAGACATTGCTTATCATCATTTGGCGGAATGAGAAAACAAGAGACCTCAAGCTTTTCCACATTGTTAAATCAGAATTACAGGAGAATTTGGCGCCAAAAGAGTTGATTGATTTATGGCTTGATAAATGCATCGGAAAAATTGATAGAAAAGTCATTGACAAATATCTTAAAGAAGACGGAGCAAGTATTATTCAAGATGTAATAGATAAAGCAGTCCCGTCAACTTTAAATAAATATAATCCTCTAATTAAAAGGTATCAAAAGCTAAGAGAAGAATCCACTAAGATAAAAGATGAAGCAACAACCATTCAGTCAAAAGAAGTCTCTATACCACTTAAAGTTACAAGCAAAGAGCCTCAACAATCACATTCTAATGATTTCGAGGATCTTGATGTTTACCATAAAGTAAAATACCTTCTTAGATACTCACAAATTATTTTTGAAAATATTGACACTTTAATATTTTCTGTTACAAAAAACAAATTACAGTCTTACATCCAAACCAATCCATGGAGTAGCGAAATAATTCCTATTGCCTCAGAAGACGAAAAACATTCACAATCAAGCTTTATACATGATATTGAAATGTTCAACGAAACATTTAATCAAAGAATATCTGTTAATTCATTAGCAACTACAAT
>CAZGUI010000154.1:0-3447 GCA_964528875.1 uncultured Bacteroides sp.
CGATGTATTAGGGTAGATGGTTTATATAGTTGCAATTTACTTAAACTCATATTAATCATAAAATTATTTTCTCGAATGAGTAATAAATCATTTCTTTTTTATGAGCTCACGTATGTCTGTAATAGCTACAATAGCTTCAATCATGATAAAATTGGCATAATCGCCTTCAAAATAAATGTCAAACAAATGATTTACTTCTTCTTTGGAGGATAGTGTAATTCATGCTTCTCTTATACGCTCAATCATATATTTAATCCTATATTCACGTAAAAAGGTATTAAAAAATTCATAAATTTGATCACATTGAAGATTAAAATCGATATAGTTTTTTAGCTGATTATTTCGCAAGATAGAAATTAATATTAATATTATATAAAATAATGTTTTGAAACATTTTTGGTAAAAATACATTAAATAATGATTAAAAACAATCATATTATTATCTAATATAACCATAATTTCTTGACATAATAATATTAAAGTAATATTTTATACTACATGGAATATAAAATATTACTGAATGCATTTGTATCAACAAAAGATAGGAATAATATCGATGGAACAAATCAGCAATAAATACGAATATTCTTTGTTGATATTGCTAAAGTCTTTTCGTAATTTTATGTCTAGATGTCAAGAATTTTTTTCTGTAAACATAAAAACTTGTCAATCTTTAGTGATTTTAGGTGGTCAAATCTACTTTGATTTTCTTTTGAAAAATTTAAAGAATAATTCAAAAATTATGTATGAATTAAAATCATATATTGAAAAAAGTAGTAACAAAATATGAAAAGAAAAGAATGGAAAATCGAAAGAATTAGTTTTGATTTTTATTCATATTACCTTGTTACAGAGTTATTAAAGTGCTGATATTTTATTTTGTGAGAAATTGTAGAGTTAATGAGGAAGAGGTAATTAAGATGAAAAAGTATTTAATGAAGTTTATAGTTTGCTCATTGGCCTGTTTGATGGTAATAGGTAGTTTGTTACCGGCCGGGCAAATTGTTTTAGCTGATGATGGTGAACTAAGTGATGAACGACAAGCCATAGATAATATTGACGAAACTATCAATTTATCTGAAGATGAATTACAGGAAGAACCTAAAATACCAGAGATAGAATCGGAATCAGAGTCTCAGGATACTGATGATTTAGGGATAGAAATTTTACCAGATGATCAGAATCAAGAGAATTTGATTGATGAAGAAAAATTCGGGGAAACCGAACTCCCGTTGATAACTGATTTTCCAGATGAGTCATCAGACGACAATTTAATAGAGGAAACATTAGAAATAAATACCATAAAAGCCTTATCAGATACTAATTTGATAGAGGGAACTTGGGGAAGCTGCCCCTTCACATTTGATGAGAGTACAGGTGTAATGGCAGTAGGAGCGGGCACACTAGCAAGTGAATTTTCTAGCTTAATAAACAAATATAGTGTAATAAAAATAAAGCTTGAAACAGGCGTAAAGGCTCCACGGTTTTCATCATCTTTATTCGCAGATATGTTTAATTTAGAAGAAATTGAAGGATATCTTGATACAAGTAGTGTAACAGGTATGGGAAGCATGTTTTCTGGATGTAGTAGTCTAAAGAATCTGGATGTATCTAGTTGGGATACAAGCAATGTAAATTATATGTCTTATATGTTCAATGGTTGCAGTAATCTGACGAATCTAGATGTATCAAGTTGGGATACGAGCAATGTAACTGAGATGACAGGAATGTTTCAGAAAAGTGGTATTACGAACCTTGATGTGTCTTGTTGGGACACAAACAACTTAATGAAAATAAGTTCTATGTTTTATGGCTGTTCTAGTTTAACGACTCTCGATGCATCAAATTGGGATATCAGCGGTGTTACGAGTTTGTATGGAATGTTTTATGGGTGTAGTAACTTGATAAGTCTTGATCTATCAGGATGGAATACTGTTGGTGTATCAGATATGTATAGTTTGTTTTATAATTGTTCTAAATTAATTACTCTTGATGTTTCTAGTTGGGATACCCAAAATGTTAGGGATTTTGGTCGTATGTTTGATGGGTGCAGTAGTCTAACTAATCTGGATGTATCTAATTGGAATACGAATAAAGCGACAAAAATGAATCGGATGTTTGATGGTTGCAAATCTCTATCTAGCCTTGATTTTTCACATTGGAACACTAGCGAAGTCACTGATATGGAATTTGTATTTAATGAAATGGATTCGTTACAATATGTAACAATGGGGGAAAATTCAATATTTGCTAAAAACTTTATTGGATTTATATCTGAGGTCGATACATCCAATGGGCAATACACTGGTCGCTGGATAAGGGAAGAACCTAAAAGCCCAATAATTACATATAAAAACATTAATAGTTTAATGGGAAAATATGATGGTTCTTATCCTGGAATTTATACCTGGGAAAAAGAATTTTGGGGTACTTGCCCATTTACGTATGATAAAAAAAATGGATTAATTACAATAGAAGAAGGTACATTATCTAAAGATTTACCCAGCATAATAAATAAATTCAATGTTAAGAAAATTATACTAAAATCAGGAGTAAAAGCACCTAAAGATTCTAGCTATTTATTCTCTTTTATGCATGATTTGAAAGAAATTGAAGGTTGTCTTGATACTAGTGGAGTAACAGATATGACTAGAATGTTTAATGATTGTATTAATTTGACAAAACTTGATGTATCAGGTTGGGATACCAGTGCTGTAACAAGTATGTTTCAAATATTTATGGGCTGCAAATTAACAACACTTGATTTATCAGGCTGGAATACAAGTAATGTTTCTTCTTTCAATCAGACGTTTAACGGTATATATTCACTTCAATATCTAACAATGGGGAAACATTCCATCTTTAATAAGAATGCGGATTTATCTGACATAGATATATCCTCAGGACAATATACAGGACGTTGGGTTCGTGTTCAACCAGAGAATCCACCTATCTCTTATCACAACAGTGATATATTTATGCAAGAATATGATGGAACATATCCTGGAACTTATACATGGGAATTAGGACAGGTCTATGGGTGGCAACACGTAAATGGTGAGTGGTACTACTACGATTCAGGTGTTGCAAAGACAGATTGGCAGAAAATAGGAAATAACTGGTACTACTTTAACAATGATGGCATTATGCAAACCGGCTGGCTGAAGCAAGGAAGTCAATGGTATTACCTTAAATCGTCAGGCACGATGGCAACGAATTGGGTAAAAGTAGGCAATACCTGGTACTACTTTAATAATGATGGCATTATGCAAACTGGTTGGACAAAAGTAGGCAGTACTTGGTATTACATGAGTTCCAGTGGAGCCATGCAAACTGGTTGGGTAAAAGTAGGCAGTACTTGGTATTACATGAATTCTAATGGAGCGATGCAAACTGGTTGGGTAAGAGTAGGCAGTACTTGGTACTACATGAGTTCCAGTGGAGCGA
>CAZGUI010000155.1:0-3441 GCA_964528875.1 uncultured Bacteroides sp.
GGAGATAAGGGGAGTGATGTGAATTTTTATAAAAATGAACGCTCTGTTGTTGTTTTAGGTTCGGGGGCATACCGAATTGGTAGTTCTGTGGAGTTTGATTGGTGTTCTGTTAATGCGGTACAAACAGCAAGAAAATTGGGTTATAAATCCATTATGATTAATTATAATCCTGAAACTGTATCAACAGACTATGATGTTTGCGATAGACTTTATTTCGATGAGTTGTCATTTGAAAGGGTACTTGATGTGGTAGATTTGGAGCAGCCCGGAGGGGTGATTATTTCTGTGGGTGGACAAATACCTAACAACCTAGCGATGAAGTTGCATCGCCAGTCGGTTCCAATTTTAGGAACAACTCCTATATCAATCGATAGAGCAGAAAACAGAAATAAGTTCTCAGCTATGCTCGATCAGTTGGGTATTGATCAACCGGCATGGCAGGAGCTTACCTCTTTAGATGATGTGAAAGGTTTTGTGGAACAAGTAGGTTATCCTGTGTTGGTTCGTCCATCATATGTTCTTTCAGGGGCAGCAATGAATGTTTGCCACGATGAAGAGGAGTTGGTAAACTTTTTGGAAATGGCCGCCAATGTTTCTAAAGAGTATCCGGTAGTAGTATCACAATTCTTATTAGATACGAAAGAGATTGAATTCGATGCAGTAGCTCAGAATGGTGAAATAGTAGAATATGCCATCTCAGAACACGTGGAATTTGCAGGAGTTCACTCAGGCGATGCTACGTTAGTTTTTCCTGCACAAAAAATATATTTTGAAACAGCTAGACGTATTAAAAAGGTTTGTAAGAAGATAGCAAAAGAATTGAATATCTCCGGACCATTTAATATTCAGTTCCTAGCTCGCAATAACGAAATTAAAGTCATAGAGTGTAATTTACGTGCTTCACGTAGTTTCCCCTTTGTATCTAAAGTATTGAAACGAAACTTTATTGATACAGCTACTCGTGTTATGCTAGGAGCACCCTATGAAAAACCCGATCATTCAGCTTTTGATATTGATTGGATCGGTGTAAAAGCTCCTCAGTTCTCTTTCTCTCGCTTACACAAAGCAGACCCTGTTTTAGGTGTAGATATGGCCTCTACAGGCGAGGTGGGGTGTTTGGGAGATGATTTCTCAGAAGCTTTATTAAATGCGATGATCGCAACAGGCTTTGAGATTCCTAAGAAATCGGTGATGTTTTCATCGGGAGCAATGAAGTCTAAAGTAGACTTGTTGGAAGCAAGTCGTATGCTTTATGAAAAAGGATATAAACTGTATGGAAGTACTGGAACAGCCGCATTTTTAAATGCACACGGCATACAAACGTCTCCCGTTTACTGGCCCGATGAAAATCCAGAAGCAGAAAGCAATGTGTTGCGATTGATTGCAGATCACAAGTTTGATTTGATTATAAATATTCCTAAGAATCTGTCTAAACGTGAGATTACTAACGGATATAAAATTCGTCGTGCAGCCATTGATCATAACATTCCTTTAATAACCAATGCCCGTTTAGCGAGTGCTTTTATTCGTGCATTCTGTGAAATGGATTTAGAGGATATCCAAATCAAGAGCTGGAAAGAGTATAAATAATTATACGATATAGAAAATTTAAATAGCTCCTTCTTGGCTTGAAGGGGCTATTTTTTTTGTATTCCATAAAGCCAAATACAGACGTCTTGAAATCGTAGATATAACGATGAATGTTAGTGTTTGGTTTTTCTGTTAATTTTTTGTTTTAATTTTTCACATTGAAACCTTCTTCTCTTAGTCTGCTTTTTGTTTTCTTGTCGATAAGAATAAAAGAGTAAAAAGAAAACATTCTAGTATATACCTATAATCGGTCTTAGACCTAATACCCCTCGGTCCTAGACCGAGCACCCTTCAGTCCTAGACCGACCGCCCCTCGGTCCTAGACCGATAAGTACCCCATCTATATGCCTTGAAACATTAGTGTTAAGAGGTGGAAGAAAATGAGGGTGAAAAAGAATAAATCACCGAAAAGAAAATAAAAACAGAATGTTATTAAAGTTCTTAATGTAAGGATTTATCCTATTTGGGTCGGTCGTTTTTATTTTTGGATTAATCTGAGACATTGCTTAAAGTAACACATTGCATGCATAGCCGATTTCTTATAGCCTATTTAAATTGAGTTAACTTCCTTTCTTTATAATCATAATTTTTATCTTTGCTATAGAAGTAAAATCAATAGGAAATTATGCGATGTTAGTATTGTTATCTTGTGCTAAAATAATGACTACAGAGGTTTCTTTTACACCTCCCCAGCTCCTAACCACTCCTCGCTATCAAGAGAAGGCCAACCAAATAGCTATGGCTATGAGTCAGTTTACGATAGATGAATTGGAAAAAGAGCTAAATGTGAATACAGAGATAGCGGTGGAGAACTACAAGCGTTTTGAGGACTTTCACAATGATGAGGCTTCTAAATTACAAGCTCTTTTAAGTTATACCGGAATCGTGTTTCAACAGCTACACCCGGATTCTTTCTCGGCACAAGATTGGAATTATGCACAAGAACATTTACGTATAACCTCCTTTTGTTACGGATTGCTTCGTCCTCTTGATGGCATCCGTCCTTATCGTTTGGAAGGGCGGATTAAGCTGCCGGAATTAGGTGGTTTATCTCTCTATGCTTTTTGGAAGCAACGACTGACCGACCAATTTATTGAAGATATCAATGCTTCTGGTGGGATACTTTGTAATCTGGCAAGTGCTGAGATGAAGAAACTATTCGATTGGAAACGTGTTGAAAAAGAAGTTGAAGTCATCACTCCATCGTTTCAGGTAATGAAAGGAGGAGAGCTGAAAACCATTGTGGTGTATACCAAAATGTGTAGAGGGGCTATGACGCACTCTATTCTAAAAAATCGCTTGAAGAGTGCAACCGATTTGCTATCCTTTAATTGGGAAGGCTTTATTTATGATGAAAAATCTACACCCCAAAATCCTTCATTTATTTTATATTCCTAATGACAACACGAGAAAAACTAAAAAATGGCGAATGGGTAGATATTAATGACTTGGAATTACAAGCTCATTTGTGGGAGACGAAAATTAAATTACAACAATTTAATAGTACTCTCTTGCGTGGACCAGGCTATCAAGAAGCTTTAACTAATTTAATCCCATCCATACCGGAAACCTCATTTATTTGTCCCCAGTTTTGGTGCGATTATGGAGATGGAATTCTGTTGGGAGAACAAGTTTTTGTGAACTACGGATGTGTTTTTTTGGATGGAGGAGACATAGAAATAGGTTCTTATGCTCGTATCGGTCCTTCTGTGCAGATATACACCATTCATCACCCGATGGATTATTTAGAGCGAAGAAAGTCAACAGAAAAGGCCTACCCTGTAAAAATTGGGAACGATTGTTGGATAGGAGGCGGAGCCATAATCTGTCCGGGAGTTACAATAGGCGACC
>CAZGUI010000156.1:0-3354 GCA_964528875.1 uncultured Bacteroides sp.
AACTTTATATTTTGCTTCTGTTGTAGTTGGTCCTGTAGTTTCATATCCATGTCCTCGATGATTTATAATCAGTTTTAGTCGGACTAAAACACAAACTTGCTAATCAAAAAGATACATGCTTCATCTCTTTCTCGTTAAGATGTAATTCTTGTTTTTTCTGCTCGTATTCTCCTTTGGATAAAGGACCTATCTTTTCCCATGGGACGCCTTTTTTTACAGGGGGAAGCATTTTTACAATATAATAGCCTGTAATGCTATCATTCTGTACAGCATATTCGGTTGCCAGAATGTACTGTACATTCCAATAAACATCAGTAATGCGACCACCTAAAACGCAAACAAACATCTCTTGCATCTCGGGATATTGATAATATAATCCAACAACATAAGAAATACTTTCTACTAGATAGAAATTTGTTTTCCCCACTCTTTTTGAGCGTGTAAAATCGAAAGATCCTAATACCCATCCAAAGATAAAAAGTATAACTAAAACGCTGCCCAATAATGTTAATACAGTTTTTTTCTTCATCTTGTAACTATTTTAATGATTTCCAAATATAAAACTGATATGTATTCGAAAAAGCTCGTGATTGGTTTCTACTTGGATTAGAAAGTGGCAAACGAAGAAATAGAGATCTCCTGTTCTTACTATCACTAATTACATTATTGAGCGTTGCACCATCTGAACTTGTAAAAGCATCATAACGGTAACTACCAATAAATTGCTTCGCCATAGAAGTAGTCCCTGTAAGGCTGTTTGGCCGGTTTGACACCTTCCTTCTCATACCCCTCTGTAAAGGACATTCCAAAAGGATAGTAATGCGTCACCTGAATCGCACTGCCTGAGGCATCAGCCACTACACGGTTGTTACCCAGGTGGTCCTTCAGGTAGAAGTAGTACTTACCCTCCTCGTAGAATCCTCCATCCACCAATATCCGTTTCAAAGATCCCCCTTCGTAAATCATGTTACCCACATAATCGGTCACCTTTCCACCTGAACTCTTCTTGTGATTGACTTGGAGCTTGCTTCCATCCACAGCGTAGGTATATTCATTTACGGGCTGACCGGTATGATTAAAATTCACCTGTGAAGGTAAATTTAATAAATTATACCGAATTTGAGTGATTCCTTTGTTTAAATCTTTGGTTAAATTTCCATTGGCATCGTAGGTATACTCGATGCTGCTCCCCTTCACATCCCTAAAGTTCCTAGAGAAGAGCATAGGATCAGGTGCACTGTCGTCGGCAAAAGAGAGCGAAACGAAGACAGGAAAATCGTTTGAGAGTAAAAAAGCAAAAAATAGCCCCGCATTTGCGGGGCTATTAAAGAAATTAAGGTGTAATATCACTTCTCAAAAATACAATAGGATAAATGACTTTAATGGTTTCGCCTCTGTGTGATGCAGGAATAAAATCGTATTGACAAATTATTTCAGTAACCCTTATCGCTTCATTGTCCAATTCAGCATCATTTGAACTTTTTATAATTCTCTTGAACTTGGCTTTACCTTTTTCATCTACGATAATATTGACGACTAACGGAACTTTGTCAAAATTACCCTGTTTGTGTTTCTTGAAATTTGAAGATATTAATTTTCTTAAAACATCTTCGCCTAAAACAAATTTAGGTTCATTCTCAACCTCGAATGATTGATAAACTTCATTTGTTATAGTTTTTGATACTTTAAAGTATTTTTCAACCAAATTTTGTATAGCTGATATATCTTCATTCTGTCTAGTTTTGTATGTCCTCATTTTATTGAAAGACCGGTCTTTGTAAAAACAAATTTGCCAAACGTTTGGGTCATATTCTGTATAATTATCCTCACATCGTTCTTGCTTTTTGACTTTCTCATTTACAGAATAAAACATCGAACTTTCATCACCAAATATTCTTACTAAATATTCTAAATACTGTGTTTGGCCAATAAAATCCTCTCTACAAAACTTATATTCTTTGCGGTTGTTGGCAAAAACATAAAGATAATAATATGAAGTATCCGCAACAGCAGTAACGATTATTTCATCTTTTCTGTTTTTTGCATCTATGTTTAAAGCATCATTGATATACAGAGATATTAAATCCTTTGTAAAATCTGTTAGTATTACATTGTTATCGCCTTTTTTTGTCTGACAGGATACAAAACAACAAGTTATTAACATAATATTTAATATTATTCTTGCTCCCATATTATTAATTGATTACGGTGGTGGTAAACCAACACCAGGATATTTTTTGATAGGGGAAATAGAGAGTTATCTTGCTGTTGAAGGTCTAAAAACTAATCCCCAAGACATAGTGCCGATAACACCTTTTCCATCATAAGCAACTAATTTACTATTCTGATAAACATAGCGCTCAGCATTAGGAACAAACGTTCTGGCAACAAACTTATCACCGCTTTTATCTTTTGGTCTAAATCCAGAAGGTGCAATACTATATGGTTCAGGATGATTGTGTACAACAGAAGTAACCATTTGCCCTTTATCTTCCATTTTTTGAGCTGTTTTGCTTGCACTAACCGAAGTCTCTTTATGATTAGTCATAACAGTAGAACCGTCATTTTGCGTATTTATTAAACCATACTCTTTTTTTGTGTTATCAGCAAAAAAATTGAACAATTCTGCCCCCGAAGATTCACTGTTTACGGAAAAACTTGTGGCAGACCTAGACCAATCTGACTTTTTGGAATCGGTAATTGTACCGTACTCAAATGAAATGGAGTTATAATGTTTATTACCGTCTGCATCAGTTGTGTATGTTCTGTTTCCATTTTTATCAACCATATAAAAAGCATCTTGATTTTTATCTTTTATTTTATTGACTATTTTGCCCTGATTATTTATTTCCCAAACATCCCTTCCATCTAGGTCAATAAACCTTACTGGATTATTTGCACAATAGACATATGGGCTAATTGAGTAATAGATTTCTGTTTTGGGGTCCACACTAGTAAACCTAGGTACATCCATAGCCAACTGCCTAGCCTCATAATCATACCAATTCAGAGAGTTTTCCCCATCCAGCTCTTTTCCATTGTATTTGTAAGGCTGCTTGGCCGGCTTGACAGCTTCCTTCTCATACCCCTCTGTAAAGGACATCCCAAAAGGATAGTAATGTGTCACCTGAATCGCACTGCCTGCGGCATCAGCCACTACACGGTTGTTACCCAGGTGGTCCTTCAGGTAGAAGTAGTACTTACCCTCCTCGTAGAATCCTCCATCCACCAATATCCGTTTCAAAGATCCCCCTTCGTAAATCATGTTACCCACATAATCGGTCACCTTTCCACCTGAACTCTTCTTGTGATTGACTTGGAGCTTGCTTCCATCCACAGCGTAGGTATATTCAT
>CAZGUI010000157.1:0-3330 GCA_964528875.1 uncultured Bacteroides sp.
CGGTCCTAGACCGATTAAGGTGATTGAAAAACGTTGTTCTGAGACTCCAGGGGAGGGCGCATTTTTCATTTATTCATTCAAAAAATCTTGTGAAATAATGACCCTTTTTTCCAAAGGGTATATCTGTAACATCTAGCCTTACAGACAAGGATTAAAGCCAATCCTATTAATAATTCTGTGAATCTAAAACCTGCGACTCATTCATAGCATGGTTTAGAATACACAAGAAACTTAGTTTTCTCCTTTTTTTATCGTAATCTCTTGTTCTGGTATACAAGGAGGATAGTATAAATTAAAGGTGGTGAGTGTATCATTTAAGAAATGAAGTAGATACGGATAATATATTGCTTCAAATTTTAAAATTTCCAGCACACCATCATCTTCTTGCGATAGCAATTCCACAATGTACTTGTCTCCCATTATCTTCAGTGCTTCTTGCTTACTCATTCCAATATATAAATCCTTGACCTTTTTTTCGTTATCATTATTGTGGTTACGGTAAACGCCACAAGAGGAAGCAATGAGGGTAATTAATAGTAAAAAAGGAATTAACTTTTTCATAACTATGGAGTTTAGTAGGATAGCTTATTTGCTATACTATAAAACTAAAAAAATGAATCCTCTTCTTTCGGTAGTTTTCTCTATTCTTATATAGGGAATACCCTAAATATAGATAAGTTTTAGAGCTTCGGTATAGATACATTTTGTACATCTATTTCTAGTGTTATTGATTGATGTTCTTCTATAAGGTCTTTTATTTAAATAAAGGACTTTGTGTAAGCTGATTCATAGCAGGATGAGAGCGCAGAGTGTATTGTGATTATAAATTCTCATTGTTCAAACCATTGTTTGTAAGAAATTATAATGTACTAGTGAATCTATGCAGGAGTCGTATTAGAAAGAAGATTTATTGAAAATCAGGAGACACTGAACTATGAGTTTATACTTTTAAGAAGAGCCTAAAAGTATTCTCGTTTATAAGAATCTTTTAGGCTCTTCTTTTGTGTTTAAATAGCTTTGTATTTAGTTTTTCTTAGTCAAGATAATAGCTGTTCCTCCACTAGTTGCTAAGTTTAGGTCAATTACAGTTGATGCATCTACTTCTATCTCCTCAATACGAACAGGATAAGGGTTTGTTTTGTAGTTTGCATTTTCTCCATCTTTAAATATTTTAGCCGTATACGTACTATTGGGGTCTAAGAAATTAAATGATAATGATAAAGTTCTAGCCTCTTCATTGGTAATGGAACCTATGTACCAATTGTCAGAATCTCTGTCTTTTCGGGCTATGGTTATATATTCTCCAATTTTAGCATGAGGTACGACTGTTTTTGACCAGTTGGTAGGGCAGGATGTGATAAACTCAAAAGCCGGATTGTTTTCATAATTCTCAATCATATCCGATGCCATTTGCCAAGGGCTATAAATAACCACGGATAAAGCCAACTGCTTAGCCAATGTAGTCCATACTCTAGTATGAGGTAATATAGGGTTTTCAAACTTAAAGGTTCCCGGAGTGAAATCCATAGGGCCTGCTAATCCTCGGGTGAAAGGTATGATTGTAGTGTGGCCGGGAGGGTTGCCTCCTCCTGTATCCCAAGCATCCCATTCTTGCCCTCTTACGGCCTCATGAGTCATTAAGTTGGGATAGGTGCGTTGCAATCCGGTAGGCATTACCGGCTCGTGATTATCTATCATAATTTGATACTTGGCTGCAGTTTCAACCACCTTTCTATAGTGCTCAACGCCATATTGGCTACCGTGCAACTCTATTAAATTTAATTTCTGAGCTACGTATCCCGTTTTTACAAAGTTTACTCCGTTTTTTTGATAGAGAGCAAAACCATCCTCCATGTACTTATTGTAATTGTCTACATTTCCTGCTGTTTCGTGATGTCCCAATAGTTTGACACCCTTTTCTTTGGCATAAGCCGCAACCCTTTCCAAGTCAAAATCAGGATACGATTCGGTAAAACTTAAGGTCATATGATCCCAACCTTTGTTCCAACCCTCAATCAGTACTCCTTGAAAATTATGTTTGGCAGCAAAATCAATGTAACGTATAGCATTGGCAGTTGTTGCTCCGTGCTTAGGCCCAATATGCCAGTCGTAATCCTTAGTATGCATTCCCCACCAGATACCCACATATCGTCCGGTATGTATCCAAGAGGTGTCTTCAATCTGACAAGGTTCATTGAGGTTTAACATAATGCGAGATAAAAGTAAATCGTTGGCACTGTCGGTAATGATAAGTGTTCTCCAAGGAGTTACTCCGGGAGCTTTCATAAACACTTTCTCTCCCGTTGACCAAGGACTTAAATACGTTTTTAGTTTGCCGATTTCCTGTTGTGATATAACATTAAGCGAAGCATAATTGGTTAAATTGGCTTCGTGTAAACAGAAGAATGTTCCATCTTCCGATTCCATGGTAAGAGGAGTACATACCGTGTCCAGTTCATTTAATAGTTTCTGCTCATACAATCCTTCATAATAAGGAGTGTTGTAGTGTATTGACCAAGACTTGTGATTATTTGCAAAATTGAACTCTGTAATTTCATCCATAATGGTGAACTCATTGAGGTTGTCTTGCTCAGGAAACACATATCGAAAACCAAAACCATCATCAAAAACTCTAAAAACAACTTCGAATTTTAGCGCCTTTTCTTGCTCTTCAATCCCAATTTTCAGCTCATTGTAATGATTACGTACTGTTGTTTCTTCTCCCCAGACTTGCTCCCAGGAATCATCATTGGATGCGTGTTGTACGGTTGAAATCTTCAGGTTGTCGAATAAATCACCTTCTTTAAGAATGAAACCTAGCTGTGAATGGTTTAATAAAGTTTTACCTTCTCTTTTAACTTCGTAAAATAGCTTACCCTCTCTTTCCAAAGCTTGAACTTCTATTTTTCCGTTAGGAGATTTTACTAGGAGTTGCTTCGTATCCTTATTGCAGGATGAGCATATTAGGCAGAGTAGAAAAGCAAACCCTGTGAAGCCCGTGTTTTTTAGTTTGAACATATTATAAGTATTAGAATGAATTATCGCTCTTTAAAAATACCATTATCTTTTGAAGTAGTCATAAGAAGAGGATAGGAATAAAAAAAAGGCTAAATAAACGATTGCATTATCGGTTATTTAGCCTTTCCTCATTGTAAGATGTGAGGAGTAATTAAAAATTGATTAATACTTATGCGTCAATATTCGCATAGGTTGCATTGTCCTCTATAAACTCTCTTCTAGGTCCTACATCTTCTCCCATTAACATAGAGAAAACCAAATCTGCTTCAGCAGCATTGTCAATAGTAACCTGTTTTAAGAGTCTATGTTCAG
>CAZGUI010000158.1:0-3115 GCA_964528875.1 uncultured Bacteroides sp.
ATAATAAATGAAAGTAAAATTTATATTAAATACTGGCAAAGAGGTTGAAATTGAACTGTCCAAAGAGCAAGAAAGAATGATAATGGAACAAGCAAAGTTCCCATCTTATGGTGAAGAATATTACTATATTGATGTTGATGGAGCAGTTGAAGGTGCCGTAAATCTAAATGACAATATGGATATTGGAGCAATGGAAATTGGAAACTGTTTCTCAACGGAAGAAGAAGCCTTGAATACTGTTCGAGCCTTAAAATTAATTAAGAATATAAAGGAAGAACGGCAAATATTAAATGGCGATTGGGATGTTAGGCGAAAGCAAGAAACGAAGTGGTATATTTTCTTTGACTATGAAGGACAGGCACTTGGTTGTGATTGGACTTATGGGTATCCAATTGAAAATACTTTTGGAATCTATAAAAACTCCTATGATGCTTTAGAAGTTGTTGGTAAATATGAAGATGAATTAAAGTGGTACTTCACTGAATTCTTAATGGAGAATAACTAATGGAAATAAAGAAGTGTCCTTTCTGTGGTGGCGAAGCCATTAGTAAGGCTATAAACCTATGGAATCAAAGGAGTTAAAGAGCTTAAATGAAAGGTAATATGAATGCTGTTTTTTCAACATTAGGAGCAACAAACCATAGTAAGGGCGAACGGCACCCAGAAGACTACTATGCAACGGAACCAAAAGCTGTAGAACTACTTCTAGACTTAGAGAAATTTAATCCTCTAATTTGGGAATGTGCTTGTGGAGAAGGGCATATTTCTAAAGTTTTGGAAGCTCGAGGATATGAAGTTCTTTCATCAGATTTGGTTGATCGAGGGTATGGAAGTCAATTCGATTTTCTCAATACTCAAATTGGCGAAGGATACTTCCAGGGCGATATTATAACAAACCCACCTTATAAGTATGGTAAAGAGTTTGTTGAAAAGGCTTTAGAGGCAGTCCCCGAAGGTAATAGAGTGGCGATGTTCTTAAAACTTCAATTTCTAGAGAGTCAAAAACGAAGAGCTCTATTCAACGCCACACCTCCAGAACTAATCTATGTTTCAAGTAGTCGACTTAATTGTGCAAAGAATGGGGATTTTGAAACCTATTATTCTAGTGCAATTGCCCATGCTTGGTTCATTTGGCGAAAAGGGTTTACTGGAGAACCTCGAGTTCGTTGGTTTAATTAAAGATTTATACTTGAAAGGAGTTAAAAATGAAAGTAAAAGTAATGCTGGAAGACGGCAGAGAAGTTGAAATAGAATTAACAAATAAACAAAGGTTTCAAATAGGTGATGAGTTTCCCTTACCAAGTTATGAATTCCCCTTCTACGGCATCGATGAAAGTGGGAGGGTCTATGAAGACTGCAGAAGTATGGACTCCTATCTCGGCAGTTTCGCAATCGGCAATTACTTCACCACCGAAGAAAAAGCCGAAGATACGGTTAGAGCATTAAAGCTCATTGAGGCAATAAAACGAGATCGCTATAGGCTTCAAGGGGAATGGAAGCCAAGTGATAAGTCTAAATACTATGAAATTCGCTTTGATAGCCAGGTAGACCAGGTCCTTCCTTGGACATTTCAGTATATAATTTCTCCTAATCCGTTCGGCACCTATCAAAGTGAAGAGTTTGTCCGATTAATAATTGAGAAGTATGAAGATGATTTAAGGTGGTTCTTCGGCAAATTAGTAGAGGGTATATATGACTAGCTTAGAAATTTATAAGGTGGTGGATGTCGATGCCTTCCTTGACTCCTATGAATCAGAAGGCTATCCTCCTCTTGAAACAATCTATTCAGTAGTAATGAATGTTGATTTGAACTGGAAAGAGTTGATTTGGAATGTCGGCAAAGTAACTTCCAAAGATTGGAAAGTTTTAGTATTGTCAAATGCCCATGACCTCAATGCCTTTATTCGGCAAATGGGCGAAGAATTCGAAAGAACTCGAAGACTTGACGCTTTACGAATATTAAAACGCTTAGATAAAATCTATACCCATATAATCGCAGAAGGGCGGCATTGTATTATGCTTTTGGTAAGTGACGAGGAAATAAAATTTGAAAGTTGAGAAATAAAGAATGAAACTTTATTTGCAAAGGGCTGGGATTCAACTCATAATTGGCGAGAAACGGTTAACGGCAAAGAATATGTAAAGGTGGACTATGGAAGTTGGAATACCTTTATTTTAATGGATTTAGAAATGGAGAACGGCAATGAAATATAAAAGAACTTTAAGAAGAGCACAAAGAAAGAAAGACCCCTATCTCCAACCTACAGGGCTAAAGGATAGGTTTGGAAAAACAATAGCAGATGGAAGTATTATTAAAAGCCTTGTTTCGGGAGAGTATTTCTATGTGCTTTGGGACAAAGATTATTTGAAATTTAACTTTAGAGAAACGGCAACTGGAGATTTGATTGGAGATTTGGATTGCCCTTTGGCAGTCGAAAATTGGAAGGTTATAGGAAATATCTATGAAGTCTAAAGAAACACTAAAAGCTTTGGATTTGGCTTTGGGATTGGTTAGCGGCAAAGTAACTGAATGCTATGAGAGCGGCAATACCGAAGACCTCCGAACCTATTTGAAAGTTGAAGAACTTCTAATGTTGTTGGTTATTGAAGAAAAAGAACGCTTAGAGTTGAATGAAAACGGAGATAAACCAAATGGAATTGAATAAAGAACTCTATCGAGTTGCCAAAAATTTTAAAGAAGAAATGGAAGTTCCTCCTCTAACTGCAAGAGAGATGGAACACCATACCTGCATGAATATAGTTCTACGGCTTATCCAAGAAAAAGAAAGGGAGATAAAGGAATGGAAAAATTTATAGAAGTAACGCCTTTGGGCATTGCGGCAATCCATATAAATTCAAGATATATTGTTTCGGTTGAATCAGTTAAAGAGCAAACCTATTTAAGAGTTGAATCTATTGCCTTTGATTCCTATTTGATTATTGAGGAAAGCGTTGAGGAAGTTTTGAGGCGATTAGGGCAATGAAGTTTTTTCTTATAAGTTTTTTAGTTTACAAAATTATAGAATTGCTATTGGATTTCCATTACAAAGAGAAATAGGGATTGAAATATTTTCGAGAAAATTTTCGAGAAGATTTTCCAAAAAATTTTCGAGAA
>CAZGUI010000159.1:0-3067 GCA_964528875.1 uncultured Bacteroides sp.
AAGCATTCCTGAAGCCAAATTCACATTCTTTGTAAGTACTCCCATCAATAATAGTGCAACTGTTCCAATAGCCAAGAGCATATTTTGTTTCATATTACGCACTGTTGCTTTGGAAAGTTTCAGCATATATACTAGTTTATCGAGATTATCCGCCATTAAAACAACATCTGCAGTTTCCATTGCCACATCAGTTCCAGCAACTCCCATCGCAATTCCCACATCGGCCGTTGCAATTGCAGGAGCATCATTTACACCATCGCCTACCATGGCTAATCTTTTACCTTTCTCCATGCATGCCTTCACTTTATCTACCTTGTCTTCAGGCAAGAGATTAGCAAAAACTTTCTGAATGCCTATCTTTTTACTAACACTATTTGCTGTGTGTTCATTATCGCCAGTTAACATCACTGTATGTCTTATTCCAGCCGATTTTAATTCATGAATTGTATTTACTGCTTTACTTCTCACTTTATCAGCAATTGAAATAACTCCTAAAACAATGCTCTCATTAGCAACAAACACTGCCGTATTTCCAGATTCCTCTTGTTCAACAGCGTAAGAATTAACCTTTAAGTCTATGTTTATTTTACTCTCAGCAAGTCCTTTTCGATTTCCAATAAAGAGAGAATCACCATTGAGGTTCACCTTAATACCACGACCTTTTAATACGTTTACTTCTGTAGGAGTATTAACAAGTTCTAACCCCTTCTTTTCAGCCTCGTTAATGATGGCTTTGCCTAGATGATGCTCAGATATCAACTCTGCTTCGGCAGCCATTGTTAACAGTTCATTCTCAGATATACCAAATGATTTGATAGCAGTAACCGCTGGTTTTCCTTCAGTTAAAGTTCCTGTTTTGTCGAAAACAATCGCATTCAACTTTGCTAAATTTTCCATCACCTCTCCCCCCTTAATCAAAATTCCATTCCTAGCTCCGTTTCCAATTCCGGCTACAATAGAAACAGGTGCAGAAATTACCAAAGCGCCAGGGCATGCAATCACTAAAAATGTAAGTGCTAAATGAACATCTTGGGTAATAATCCAAACAAGAAGAGAAAGAATCATGATTCCAGGAGTGTATATTGCAGCAAATTTCTCCAAAAAACGTTGAGTTTTTGCTTTACCTTCCTGAGCTTCTTCTACTAACTCAATTATTTTAGAAAATGTGGTGTCTTCTCCTACATTTTCTGCAATTACTTCAAGATATCCACTATCTAATATAGTTCCACTAAATACCTGATCATCGTTGCTTTTACTCACAGGAACTGATTCTCCTGTTATTGTTGCTTGATTTACAGAACCTCCTCCCAAAACTACTCGCCCATCAACAGGAATTTTCTCTCCTATTTGAATAATGACTAAGTCATCTTTTTCAACATCTTCTGCTTTAATTACAGAGCGCACTCCATTGCGAAGCACACTGGCTTCAAGAGGAGCCATATCCATCAAAGTCCTAAGCGATGAACGCGATTTTTCTAAAGAACGTCCTTCAAGAAATGCACCAAATAGAAACAAGAAGGTTACTGCAGCCGATTCAACATATTCTCCAATAATCAATGCACCTATAACTGCAATTGTTACCAATAGTTCTATACTAAACAGCTTCATAAGTGTAGCATTCCAAGCTTTCACAAAAGTAGGATAACCAGCTACTAATGTTGCTACAATTAAAAGGGTGTTTAATACTGTTTCATTCCAATTAAATAAATATGTAACCAACGCCCCCAAAAGGAGAATGGCGGAGGTGTACAATATATAGTTTATATGCTTAGCTCTCATAACCTTACTTATTCTTTAAATTGTTAAGAGGACAGAACTGGAAATCCAACTTTTTCAATCAGCTTTACTAGTTCCTCTGAAGAGACCTCTTCACTGTTATACTTTACTTTTACTTTACTGGAGTTGAAAAGCACCTTTGCTTCTTCTACACCACTTTGTTTGTTTAGTGCACCCTCTATTTTTGCAATGCAACTTGGGCAAGTGAGGGTTTCTAATTGAAATCTTATAGTTTTCATATTTTTATTTATGTTTTTATTAATAGTAATTGGACATTTCAGTCCTTTTTAATTTTAAATTTAGAAGCACAATTTGTGCTTCTAAATTAGTATCTACTTACTTAGTGAGCCATCTCGCCATGCAATATATGCTCAAGCGCTTCAAGTGTATGTGTATACTGAACATAGGCTTCTACATAAGCTCTACCTTGTTCCACAGAGTTGTCTTTTGTTTTACTTAACTCCATCGCTTTAGCAAATCTCTCTTTCAATACTTCTGCAAGATGACTATTTACTTTTTTCACTACATTGTCAATATCATTTTTATCTAATGAGTTATCTGCCATTTCTACCATTGGAGTCATTGAACCAATTGGTTTCAGTCCTGTAAACGACGCTCCTTCACCTTCTCTATGAAGACGTACTAATGTTTCCAAGAAATGAGTTTCTAAAATCTTATTTACCGCTTCGTTACTACCTTTAAGTTTAAGAGTTTCATTGAATTTGTCAGTAATTATTTTATCGTACTTTGGTTCTACCCATTTCAATACAAGTTCCACGTTTTGTTGATCAAACGCTTTTAAAGCATCTTTTATAACTGGACCATCATACGAATCACAATGTGCTGAAGCCATTTGAGGTGCTACGAATGATAAAAAGAGAACACTTAGTAATAGAACTACTCTTTGACTAATTTTTCTTGTTGAGTTTTTAATTGATTTCATAATTTTAATTGTTTAAGTGAATAAATTTGTTTTAAATTGAATTGAATTGACGTTTTTACAACGTCCATAAAAGACATCTTTATCTTTTATCTAAGCAAAATGCTATTATAAATTAATTTAATATCATAACTATCATATCAAATGTTGGTTATAAAAACCGATCCTATACTTAGATTGGTAGCTAAACTACCAATTGTTGTTTCTTCGAAAGACTTAAACAAGGTATCCCTCGATTCAATGTACTGATGGTGCATCGGACATGGATGTTCTGAGGAGCATTCATTCAAACCTAATACGCATTCCGTGAAAACAGATAAACCATCAATTGCATTCACAATATTAATAATA
>CAZGUI010000160.1:0-3066 GCA_964528875.1 uncultured Bacteroides sp.
TACGCGAAGTACAAATTTGCTGTTTCTCAACTACCGAATCAGAGGTGATGCAAGGCTCTCCATGTAGTTCTAGCCAAGTACGCTCACCTACAACAGTCATTTTGCTACGCACCCATGAACGAGATTTTTGTGTTAAATCGTAAGCTGTTTTGATACCATAATATTCTAAAGTCTTGGTCGTTTGCCTTCCTATACCCCAGATATATCCTACTGGAGTTTTTTGTAAAGCCTTTGTTCTCTTTGCATCAGAATCTATGATGCACACACGTTTATATGCTGGATATTTCTTAGCATAACTATTGGCTAGCTTGGCTAATGTTCGTGTAGGAGCAACACCCAATGAAACAGGTATGCCCGAACTTCTAGAAGTCGTTTTCACTACCTTTTGTCCAAATTCAGATAGATTTTCAATACCAGCCAAGTCCAAAAATGCTTCATCAATAGAATACACATCTATCTCGGGAACTTGCTCTGCCAAAATAGACATCACTCTCCGCGATAAATCTCCGTAAAGTGTATAATTTGAGGAGAATACGTTGATGTTCTGTTGTCTTATTAAATCTTTTATTTGATAGAATGGAACTCCCATTTTCACTCCTAACTTCTTGACTTCCTCGCTTCTAGCTATCACGCATCCATCATTATTTGAAAGCACGACAATAGGTTTTCCTTCCAAATTTGGATTGAAAACTCGCTCACATGATGCGAAGAAATTATTACAGTCAATGAGTCCTATCATGATCAATTCTAAAACTTATAATTTTATATTTCTCGTTCTCCCAATACTTCATTCAAACGCAGAAGATATCCATCAGGATCTTTTACCAAAAATTGCAATTGCCCAAACTCTACATCATCAGCTCTATACCATCTTTCTTCTAATGGAATAAACAAAGGATAATTTGCAGCTTTAAGTCTTTCCTCAATTTTCTTAATATCATTAACCTCTATCTGGAAGTTTATACCTCTTCCAAATGGTGGCTCCAATGGTGCAGTTTCCCATTCCCTATCCAATTCATTGTATTGTTCTAACATGATTTGCGCTCCATCTAAATCAAGATAAGCGAACTTATCCTCAGGTCTATCATAGACCACAGAAAACCCGATAAGATGACACCAAAATTCGAGACTGTTATTTATATCTCGAACTATTAATTCAGGAACTAATTTTGACCAATTTTCCATATACTCAATCAAATACTGTTTGCAATTTATTAGACGTATTTGTATTCAAATCAATATAAAACTCACTTTGCCATTTCTGAGTTTTCTGGGCTTGTGGACTTTTCAAATGTTCCCAAGGAGGATACACTCTAAAACCCATTTTCCCTTTTTGATTGTTAGATGCTAGTATTTTATTTTTCAGTAAAACTTCTTTAGAGAAAAGGAATACACCTTTATGACTTTCCACCTCACAATATACCATCATATTGTCTGGAGCAGTATCATATTGATAGGCTTGATTAACATTGTTTTCATCCTTTTCCCAAGCCACCACAAATAAACCAGCTTTGGTTGGAGTTACTTTGCCTTTCCTATATCTTACAGAATGTTCGTTGAGTTTCAATCTAGCTCCTAGATACTCCACATTCTGATTCTCTAGCTCGATATCTGTCAATTCAATATCTGAGTCATGGAATATACTGCTATGCAATTGTTTTATAGCACTTACTACGTTTAAATGAGCCTTCATTCTAAGTTTTATTTCAAAAATCCTTGACTTCTAATCTCTTTAAGTGTTTCAACAATATCATCAGGTATTTGTGCATGAAAAAGCCAATTAGGATCAAATCCATTATAAATAGCTGTTTTCATTAAATAATGATTGTCGCCAAAATTATCACTTAGTTCTTTTAGTCCATCTTCAAATTCGATATGGAAATCTTCATGCAGCACTTTGATAAGAGTCAATATTTTGAAAGCTCTAGCCACTACATAAATATTAAATCGGTGGGCTTTATTGGGTGCTGATTTATTCAATTTAGCATTGTTCTTATTCAAAGCCTCATTCAGCATCAATAAATTGAGGCTAGCCTCTCCATATTTATCTTTCGTGATCTTCACATGTTCTGTTATTTCTGCACTCAATGACCTTATATCGCTTACCAAGGACATAGGAGAACGATAAACTTTTGTCGCTCTTGCCAAATCTTTCTTTATTTTAGTCTCCATTATCAATCTTCGATCTTGAACATTGTCAGTGCTAACCAATTCAAAGTACAATCTATTAGCTAGGATATAATCTTTTTTCAGCAAGCGTAAGATTAACTTATCCTTCTCTTTAGGAGGAAGATTGGCAATGGCTTTCTTAAATTCATCATCAAATTTCATAACTATTTTCCTTTTATTTGAGTGAGATATATTGTAATTAGTAGTCCAATGCTGATTTAGATGTATTGGAATTGAAATCTTGCTAGAAGATGTATAGTCGATGAGTCCGACCATTATGGATAAGTATTTCCATGCAATTCTATTTCCCAATTTTCATATTCAGGCTCCACAGTATAATCATTTAAGCAATATTGTTTTAAATAATCTGTAGCTCTTTTTTGCGCATAAGTATTATTTAAAACATTCCCCTCTTCATCTAATTCCAAGACATTAATGTAAATGGCAAATACCATTTCTATTGCACTAGGTTCTTCTCCATATAAGGAAAGATAATCAACACCTTTTAAATTGTAATGTGTTCCGCTTGCCATAAAATATGCAAATGTTCGAAGACAACCACTAAATGCATTGGATAACTTTGTCATGATATATTATTTGTTTATTTCTTTCTCCTCTTATTCTGAATACAATACGTCACAATTCCCCAAATTAAGAAATCATTTTCGATTGTCACTTTTATTGGGTCATAATTTTCGTTGGCTGGTTCGAGCCAAATCACATCTTTTTCTAGTTTGATATATTTGATAGTGAACTCGCCATCAATAAAGCAAACAGCCATATCTCCATTTAGAGGCTCTAGCGATTTGTCAATCACTAGAATATCACCATCATGCACATTGGCATCTATCATGCTATCACCCTTTACACGTCCATAGAAAGTGGATGCAGGATGTT
>CAZGUI010000161.1:0-3006 GCA_964528875.1 uncultured Bacteroides sp.
TTTAATTAAAGTAGGACTATTTGAACACAAAAAAGAATCAACTTATTATTAATCAGTGAAATATAAATACAAGTGTTATTTTTGCTTTTCATCTAAAATATAGTTGTTGAGTAAATGTATTTTGCAAAAGCTACTTTTCAGGAGAGCTAGCACAGTCTGTTTTTTTAGAGGAAAAAAGAAAAAACTTTCTCTTTACGCGCTTAACGCATTGAATTTGCAATAATAGAATACGTTCCAACGCCCCTTTTTATTAAGTAATTGAAAAACCATCTTCAAGTTTATTTGCCCTTAATAATACTTCAAATAAAATTTGTTTATCAAAAACAAAGCCTTATATTTGCTAATAGTAGTTTTCAAACAACCAGATTTCTTAAATATCATTTATCATAAACATAATTAGAGCCGTAAATTGTAAAATATATCTGCATCTTTTGTCACTATAGGCACTCATCCGTATTATCTTGATTTGTAAAATAACAGTGAAACCCAACAAAAGAAGATATTGTACAACTGTTGAAAACGCTCTAATTAAACAACTTGAACAGTTACTAAAATAGTTTGATAAAAGAAGCACCTAATAAAAAAGCTAATAAAGGGCAAATATTCATAGGGTATTCTTCAAAAAATATATAATAGAACTCATCTAATCAATACGTTCAAATGATAAAACAATTTACTACACATGTTTGCTTGGCTACTCGAAAAATTGTTGTTTTGCTTCTTGTCATAACAATGTTAAACCATTGTACCACAGATGACAAACAAGCTATAAAAGAAGTGGAATATAAAAAAGAACTTTCGAGTAAACTTTATAAAATCAGAAATGAGGATTCACTTTTAAATGCATTGTTCCAATTTACTGAAGTGAACGATAATATTGGAAAAATGCTTTGTTACAAACAGCTAGGATTACTTCAGCGTGAGAATGCTCGATTCTCTGATGCTATAAACAGCCATCAACAAAGCCATGAAATAGCACTAATACTGAATGACACCATCGAAATAGTGCAAGCATTGAACAACCTCGGCACCAACTTCCGACGCATAGGTGCACACAATGAAGCTTCACAATATCACTATCAGGCATTAAATTATGCCGAAATTTGGTCGGGACTACACACCCCTATTGGCACTAAAAATCGTATAATGGCTTTAAATGGAATTGGAAACATTAGCCTCATGCTCGGTTACTATAAAGATGCCGAAAAAAACTTTCGAGAAGCCCTGAAAAGTGAGATTGAATTAGAAAGCTCAATAGGCCAAGCAATTAATTATGCAAACATAGGAGCCGTTTTCGAAAGACGTCAACAATACGATTCCGCATATATTTACTATCAAAAGTCGTTGGAGCAAAATGAAATCGCAAAATCGGATATGGGAGTGGGGCTATGTTTGATACATCTTGGCGAGTTGTATGAGAAAGAACAAAAATATGAATTAGCAAGAGCTGAATATAAAAAAGCGTATAAATTGATGGAGCAAATATCTGATAAATGGCATTTGCTTAATGCGTGCTTATCTATTGCCCGTATTCATTTAATTACTGATAATATTCCCAGATTTAGTCATTACATTCATCTAGCGGAAAACACCGCAAACGAAATTGAATCGCCCGAACATCTTGGAGAAGTGTATCTACTCAAACACGAATACGATATTAAGCAAGGAAATCACCAGCTTGCTCTGCAACATTATAAGCATCATAAAGCATTGCAAGATAGCGTGCAAGGCATACAAAAAGCAAATACTTATATGGATATACGCTTAGGGCACGAACAAAGCAAAAACGCACAGCGTTTCCAAAAGATGGAAGCAGAAACTAAGATTGCGCAACAAAAAAAACAGTTTGTTATCTATATGTCATGGGTGATTATTGTAGTTTCTTTCATTATAACAATATTACTTTACTATGCTTATCGTCAGCGTACTCGTAGCAATAAAATACTAAAAAACCTTGAATCAATCCGAAGTGATTTTTTCACTAATATTACCCACGAGTTTCGCACTCCCCTCACTGTGATACAAGGATTGAATCGTCAGTTGCAACAAAAGAAAGAGTTAACGGAGAAAGAAAAAACAGCCTTCAGGAGTGCGATTGAACGACAAAGTAATAACCTTCTCAATCTAGTCAACCAATTGCTGGATCTTGCTAAACTTAAAAAAGGATCTGATAACCCACAATGGAAACGTGGCGATATAGTTGCATACTTACAAATGATAGCTGAAACATTTGAGTTGTATGCTAAGGAGAAACAAGTGAAATTGTTATTTTACAGTAATGTATCTGTGAGTGAAATGGATTTCATTCCATCATATATCGATAAAATTATATGCAATCTGCTTTCTAATGCCATTAAACATACCGATGTTGGTGGTAAAATAGATTTTATTGTAAGCCAAGGACAGCGTAATGAAAGAATTATAATTCGAATATCAGATACGGGTGAAGGCATTCCGAAGGAAAATTTAAAGCGCATATTTGACTCATTTTACCAAAGTCCAGGAGCCAAAAACACTTCTGGAACAGGAATTGGTTTGACATTCACAAAGATGATGGTTGAAAAAATGAAAGGGGTAATAGAGGTTGAAAGCAAGTTAGGGAAAGGAAGCGTCTTTACAATTAATCTACCACTGAGAAACAAACATCAGCAACATATTTCACAACTCAAAGAAGATGAACAAAAGACTTTCGTGTTACCCGAAAAACAAAACATAATTGACAATAACGAACAGGATCACGATCAATTGGAGAAAGAAAATTGTAAGCAACGACCCCTTGTTTTGATTGTAGAAGATAATAGAGATATTACTTTATACCTCAAGTCACTGTTAATAGATCGTTACGAAGTAATTACTGCTTGGAATGGAGAAAAAGGGTTGAAAGCAGCAGAAAAACACATCCCTGATTTGGTTATTACAGATTTGATGATGCCTGTAAAAGATGGTTATCAACTAGCATGTGAGATGAAAGAGAACAAACTCCTCAACCATATTCCAATTATTATA
>CAZGUI010000162.1:0-2965 GCA_964528875.1 uncultured Bacteroides sp.
ATTGGTGCTAGTGTTACAATTAAAGGACAAACGAATATCGGTACAATAACTAATATCGATGGAGAGTACACACTTACTGCACCGGTAGGGTCAACCTTAGTTATTTCTTATGTGGGGTTTTTACCTTATGAAGTAAAAACTACTGAAAAGAACACAACATTAAATATAACCCTTGAAGAGGATAGCGAGGTCTTAGAAGAAGTAGTTGTAACTGCCTTGGGTATTAAAAGGTCAGATAAGGCTTTGACTTATAATGTTCAAAAGCTTAAAAGCGATCAACTACTAAACGTAAAAGAAACGAGTTTACCTAATGCTTTGACTGGAAAAGTAGCAGGGGTAACTATCAATCAAGGAGCTTCGGGTATTGGAGGCTCTACAAAGGTGGTAATGCGTGGTAATAAATCGGTAAATGAATCTGGAGGTAATAACGCCATGTATGTTTTAGATGGTATTCCTTTGCCTTCCTTATTACCTAGAAGAGGATCATCATCGAATGGTCAATACGGAGGGGTTGACGAAGGAGATGGTATTTCGATGTTGAATATGGAAGATTTTGAAGAGATTACTGTGTTAACAGGGCCATCAGCTGCCGCTCTTTATGGAGGACAGGCTGCGAATGGGGTGATTATGTTAACTTCAAAACAAGGAGGTCTTAAGGGGGGTAAACCTCGCATTACATTTTCTCATTATACCGATTTTTATAATCCTCTGTTGTTGCCTGAACTACAAAACTCCTATGGAAGTCGTACCGGAGAATTTTCTAGTTGGGGACAAAAGCTAGATCAACAAAAAAACTACGATCCTGCTGATTTCCTAAATACTGGCTTCAGTTTTTCAAACAATATTGGGATACAACTTGGTAACGAGAATAACAAAACGTATATTTCTCTTGCTGCCTATAATGCAGAGGGAGTGATACACAATAATGAGCTGGACAAGTATAATTTAACTTATAACGGAATGTACAACATAACAGATAAGTTAACCTTGGGAGCTACATTTATGTATATAAATAAGAAAGCACAAAATATGCTTTCACAGGGAGAGTATTACAATCCTTTGGTGCCTATTTATTTGTTTCCTCGAGGAGATAATTTGAAAAAATATGAATCTTATGAGCGATATAACGCTGACAGAGGTTTTGCTACTCAATTCTGGCCCTATGGAGATCAGAAAAGAAACATCCAAAATCCATATTGGATTACTAGAAGAAACTTTAATACTTATAAAGATTCTCGTTTAGTTATTGGCGGTAGTTTAAAATATACCTTCAACGATTGGATTAATGTAAGTGGTCGATACAGGATTGACCGAAATACCAAGTTAAATGAACTGAAAAATCATGCAAGTACTTTATTACTGCTAACATCAGGGTCTGATAAAGGGTCTTACTTAAGAGCTACAGAAGAAACCAGGTATGAATATGCTGATGTTTTGGTAAATGTGGATAAGAAAATAAATGATTGGGGATTTGTTGTAGTTGTAGGTGCTAGTGTTACGCGAATAAAAGACACCTATACTGCCAACTCCAATAAGTTAGAATTTGGTGCTCCATTAGCTACAGTACCAAACAAGTTTACTTTAAATAACCTCAGCCCTGAACCTCAATACCAGTCGGGTGTAGGTATGGAGAATCAATCAGTGTTTTTTAGTGGCTCTTTGGATTATAAAAGAAAAATATTTTTAGATGTTACAGGTCGTAATGAGTGGACCTCCATGCTCTCTAATACAGGAAACTTGAGTTTCTTTTACCCATCAGTAGGAGTCTCTACAATCTTAACGGAATGGTTTGATGTACCTAAAAGTATATGGACTTTTTCTAAACTTAGACTATCTTATGCAAAAGTTGGAAATGTGCCACTTCATTTGATTGGTATTACTGAACCCTCATATCCCATTAGTCCAGGGGGTGGAGTGAGTTTGAATACTACTTTGCCTGTAAATAATTTAGGGTTTGAGAAAACAAAATCTTATGAAATTGGATTAAACTCCCGCTTTTTGAATAATCAATTGGGTTTTGATATTACTCTTTATAAATCAAACACCTTTGACCAGTTATTCTATTTTACAGCTCCTGCTGGTAGTGGTTATGAGGGCTTTTATGTAAACTCCGGGAAAGTGACTAATAAGGGAATCGAACTTGCTATTGATGCGGATATTCAAATTGGAAATGTAGGATACTCGCCCATGTTAACTTTAACTTATAATAAAAATAAGATTAAAGAGTTAGTGAAAAATGTAGAAAATCCACTTAATGGTGAAATAATGAATTTTTCTCGTTTACCCAGAGAAGGTTTATCTTCATTTAACAATGATCTTTATGAAGGAGGCTCTGTGGGAGATATGTATGTAAACTCATTGGTGAAAGATGGTAATGGTTATATCTATGTAGATCCAAACACATTGCAGATGAAAGTTGATAATCAAAATTTTATTTACGCTGGAAATGCAAATCCTGATTATAGCATTGGGTTTAATAATACGCTGACTTATAAAGGTTTTAGTTTATCTTTTTTGGTGGATGCCCGAGTGGGAGGTAATGTAGTATCAGCTACACAAGGAATTTTAGACTCTTTTGGTGCCTCTAAACAGAGTGCGATTGCCCGAGATAATGGTGGTGTTTATGTGAATGGTATATTAATGGATGCTGAAGATTATTATAAACAAATAGGAGGTGGTTCAGGTGTGCTTTCGAATTATGTTTACAGTGCCACAAATGTGCGCTTAAGAGAAGCTTCTCTCTCTTATAGTTTCAGAAAACCTCTATTTAATGGAGTCGTGAAAAACCTAACTCTTTCAGTGACAGGACGCAATCTATTTATGATTTATAATAAAGCTCCATTCGATCCTCAGTTAACCTCATCCGTTGGAACTTTTTATCAAGGAATTGATTATTTCTTGATGCCAAGTCTTAGAAGCTTTGGGTTCAATGTGAGATTTTCGTTATAATATTAAAATAATTAAT
>CAZGUI010000163.1:0-2925 GCA_964528875.1 uncultured Bacteroides sp.
ATAAAGATGTAATCCCTTCTCGTTTCTATGGCAACCGAATCAGTGGATTTGTATCTATCATGAGAGGGTGTAACAACTTCTGTACGTATTGCATAGTCCCCTATACCCGAGGTAGGGAACGGAGTCGCTCGCTGGAAAGTATCCTTCGAGAGGTAAACGATTTGGCTGAACGCAACTACAAAGAGATTACTTTGTTAGGCCAAAATGTAAACTCCTACGCTTTTGAAACACACCAAGGAGAACTCATCGATTTTCCTAAATTATTAAAAGCAGTAGCCTTGGCTGCTCCTCATGTGCGTATTCGCTTTACTACCTCTCACCCTAAAGATATGAGCGATGACACATTAAAAGTAATTGCTGAAATGCCAAACATCTGTAACCACATTCATCTTCCTGTACAAAGTGGTAGTTCCAAAATATTAAAACTGATGAACAGGAAATACACCAGAGAGTGGTATTTAGATCGCATCGACGCCATTAGAAGATACATTCCCGACTGTGGTATTTCTACCGATTTGTTTAGTGGATTTCATTCTGAAACAGAAGAAGATCACCAGGACACTTTATCTTTAATGAAACTTTGCCACTTTGATTCGGCTTTTATGTTTAAATACTCCGAACGTCCCGGAACATACGCTTCTAAAAAATTAAAAGACGATGTTCCCGAAGAGGTAAAACTCAGACGATTGAATGAGATTATTGATTTACAACGTGAATTATCAGAAATATCGAATCAATCGGAAGTGAATAAAACTTATGAAGTTTTAGTGGAAGGCACATCCAAACGATCGGAACAACAACTATTTGGCAGAACTCAACAAAACAAAGTAGTTGTTTTTGATAAAGAAGATGCTAAGATTGGTGATTTTGTTAAGGTGAAAATCAACGAATATAGCTCGGCTACTCTAAAAGGTGAGTTAGTGAAGAAATAAAAACACAACCACTTCCAACAAAATAAACCATCTACTTCTCAATCGAAATAGGTGGTTTTTTTAGTATATGAAAGACATCATCTTGCTTATTAATTTCAAGAATAAGAAAGAGTATTTCAGCTAGAGTCTTCTTTTCGATGAAAAAAGAGAGGTACTACAACTAAAAAAACTATTTTTGTATAACCAACAAACATAATATACGTCACAATGAGCAGCAAGCACTTAAATACAAATAAACAGTTTATGATTGGTAACGGACTATTAGCCTTCGGTGTAATCATAATTGTAGTTCTCTTTACCTATTTAAGTTTCAGAAATCCCAAGAAAGAAGATCAAGTCATCAATTACCCTGAAATATATACCCTTAGCTTTGATAAAGGATTTATCAATGACTCCATTTCAGTCTATCTGAACGACAGTTTATTGCTAAATGAAACAATAACTAAAGAACCTCACATCTTTTCTTTCAATCGTTTTGACAAACAAAACACGCTACTTATCGTTGATCATAACACAGATAAACTAACTCCTTTCGAGTTGGAAGATAAAGGGGGAACCTATCAATTTGAAAAAACAGAAGACCGGATTACAAACATTCAAAGATAATATATCCTTCAATTTTATAAAGGAAGCTTAAAAGATTTAAGCTGTGCATTGTATTCCTTTACTTTCTTCCCGGATAACTGATCTAATAATGTCCAAAATTTCTCACTGTGATTCATATGTATGGTGTGAGTTAACTCGTGCAGTAACACAAACTCCATCAGATGCAGTGGTAATAAAAGGGTATAACAAGATATGTTAATAGACTTTGTACTGGAACAACTCCCCCAGCGTTGTTTTGCTCGGTTAATGCTTACCCTTGAAAATGCCAACTGATGTTTCTTAGCCAACTTTTGCAATAACGGAGGAAATATCTCCTTTGCTCGCTCAATCAGAGTTTCCTCTATTACTTTACGCAACCATTCTTGAGCAATTTCTTCGTCAAATTCGAAATCACTTCTCAGATGTAAAACATAGTCATTTCCTTCACGCTGTAAAGTAGATTGTTTTTGAGAGGAGTATTCTATAGATAGACAATAGAATTCGGTATCAATCGTAAAATTGGTATCGATACATAGGGAAGGATTTGTTTTTTTAAGCTGCAACAAAGCCTCTTTGTTCTGCTCAATAAATTGATTTATGTTCTTTTGAGATACAAATAGAGGAACAGTAAAGTGCAAAACCCCATTCTTTATTCGTGCGATAAAAGATTTTGATCTAGCATTTTTTTTGATTACTATTTCACCTAATTCCTTATGATACATAAACTTGAATATCAAAAAATCCTTACTCTTAAAAGTAAGAAGTAAGGATTTTGTTTTTTAGACCTAATTTCAAATCATCGATTAAGCCTGAATATGTGTTCCTCGTGTCAAATCGCCAACCGAAGTTGATTTAGTTATAATCACCTTATGAACTCCTGCTTCAATAGCTGCAAAAGCATTATCCAATTTAGGAATCATCCCTCCTTCAATCACTCCTTCTGCAATATATTTTTGATATGAGGTATAATTCAATGCTTTAATTACGCTAGCATCATCATCTATTGACTGCAAAACACCTTCTTTCTCAAAGCAATAGACCAAAGTTACCTCGAACTCTTCAGCCAAGACCTTTGCCAATTCACTAGCAATGGTATCTGCATTTGTATTTAGCATATGCCCTTTCCCATCGTGTGTTAAAGGAGCCATTACAGGCACTATACCTTTCTGAATCAAACCACCTAAAGCAGAACCTGCTACTTTTTTAACATCACCAACCCAACCGTAATCAATATCCTTAATGGGTCTTTTTTCCGATAGAATACAATTCAGATCAGCTCCTGTAAGACCTAAAGCATTCACTCCTTTTGCTTGAAGAGCAGCTACAATGTTTTTATTCACTAATCCACCATAAACCATAGTCACCACTTCAAGCATCTCATCGCTTGTAATTCTGCGACCATCAATCA
>CAZGUI010000164.1:0-2902 GCA_964528875.1 uncultured Bacteroides sp.
CTTATGTTCGAAATACACTTTTATTTTAGTGATTATTATTTTCTTAACGAACATTGAGAGGTTATTCTATGACAATATTTGTATATTTGCTTTTCAATATAAAAAACAGAGTACAATAGATATGAAGTCATTCACTAAGCTTATACTATTATTTTATCTTACGCTAGTTTCCTCCTCTCTTTTTTCACAACAACGAGAATCCTATTTTTCTCATACTGTTGAAAAAGGGCAAAACATCTACACCATCTCCAGTATGTACGGAGTGAGTCAAAATGATATCATCAGACTTAATCCTGGAAGTGAGAAAACCATTTATGTAGGACAATCCTTAAAAATTCCTCAAGGATTAAATACTCAAATGAAAGAAACTTTTCATACTATAGCTGCCGGTGAAACCTTATACAGACTAACACTTACTTACAATATACCTGCCAAAGATATTACCGATGCTAACCCAGGACTAAGTGCAGAAAACTTTAAGATAGGTCAAGTCATACGAATTCCCATACCTAGTGTTGAAAGGACTTTAGAAGAAGATAAAAAAGACACGAAAGTAACTGATCAAGAAAAAGAGAAGCCTAAATGTAAAGAACTACATAAAGTAAAGCGTAAAGAAACCATCTTTAGCATCAGTAGAAAATATAAGATTAGTGAAAGCAGTCTGATTGCTGCCAATCCGGAAATTGCACAAGGGCTTAAAAAGGGAGCATGGCTTTGTATCCCCCACTCTTCAACAGATGGGGAAACAGAAGAAACTGCTTTTGTTGTTGATGTACAACGTACACCTCCAAGTAACACAGAGCTGTTTAACCAAAATAAAGAAACACCACATCGCATTTCAAACATTAAAGCGGCTATTATTCTTCCTTTTATGCTCGATGGGGGTCGTAAACAAGAGGCTTCACGTATGCTGGAATACTACGAGGGATTTCTTATGGCAGTGGACAGTTTGAAACGTAGAGGTGCTAGCATAGAGCTAAACGTCTTCGATTCAAAAGCAGATGATGCAACCATACGCACTATACTTGCAAAAGAAGAATTAAAGGAGATGGATATTATCTTTGGACCTCTTCACCTAAATAACGTGAAGACACTAGCCGATTTTGCAAAGAAACATAATATCAGACTCGTTGTTCCTTTTACGTCAAAAGATGATGAAGTATTTAACAATCCTTCTGTTTACCAAATAAACACTCCACAATCTTATTTATACTCAGAAGTTTTCGATCATTTCACACGTCAATTCCCTAATGCAAATATTATTTTATTGAACACTACGGATGGAAAAGATCAATATAAAAAGGAGTTTATTGAGGGATTATATGGCATGGGAAAAGCCAAGAATATACCGATTAAAGAGATAAACATAGATAACATTCAAGCTTCACTTTCAACTGTCCAAGATTTGATTCGCATAGACAAAACCAATGTATTTATACCAACATCTGGTAGCGATGCAGCTCTAAATAAAGTGGTTCCCTTATTACAGCTAGTAAAAAGTCAGGATGTAGTCAAAGCTCCTACAATTCTATTTGGATATCCTGAATGGCAAACTTATACTGCAGATCAATTACAAAACTTTTTTGAGCTAGATACTTATTTCTACTCATCATTCTATACTAATAATCTTCTACCTTCAGCTAAAAACTTTATTAACAACTATCGTCAATGGTATAAAAAAGAGATGATTAATACCTTCCCTAAATACGGTATGTTAGGTTTTGATACTGCTTTTTACTTTTTACATGGTTTAGCTAGTTATGGTACAGGATTAGAAAATAATTTAGATAAAATTGATCTTACTCCTATTCAAACCGGATTTAAGTTCAATCGTGTAAGTAACTGGGGGGGATTCATCAATAAAAAAGTCTTCTTTGTTCACTTCACAAACGATTTTGAGCTAATTAAATTAGATTTTGATTAATGACTTCAATCTTGCAATAAATCAATGCACAAGAATAAATATATTAAAGCACTTTGTACACTAAGCCTACTACTGTTCATTGCGGTAGCCACTCAAGCTCAAACCGGTGAACCACGTAATATTTTCTCTGTTGGATTCAATGGTGGAATGTCTTTAAACTCTGCTACATTTTCCCCTAAAATTAAAACCACTCAAATGATGGGATATACCGGAGGGTTTACCGCTCGTTATATCTCCGAAAAATACTTTGCAATGATTTGTGGAGCTCAAATTGAGATAAATTATGCTTTGAGAGGTTGGGAAGAGGAAATAGAAGAACAACCTATTGACAATCATCTGGCTTATAGTCGCACCATGAGTTATGTTGAAATACCTTTCCTTGCTCATCTTGCTTTTGGTAAGGAACAAAAAGGAGCGCAAATATTTATTAACCTTGGTCCACAAATAGGCTTTTTACTAAGTGAAAGCGAAAAAATCGAAGGAGACTGGTCAACAGCTCCGGTTGTAACTATTCAACAACATGGAAAAAAAGCAGATAAAAAGTTTGATTATGGAATTACTGGTGGACTAGGAGTTGAATTAAAAACGAAAAAAGCAGGAAATTTTCTTTTGGAAGGGAGATACTATTTTGGATTAAGTGACTTCTATAATAGTACAAAAAAAGATCCCTTCTCACGTTCTGCACATAACATCATTAGTGTGCGTTTTTCTTATCTATGGGATTTAGTAAAATAAGATAATAGAGCTTTTCAATAGTTATTCAGCAAAACTACTTGATGATTTATAACTCAAGTAGTTTTTTTATATCTATTATTTATATTATCTATCCGCTCTTTTTTATTAGTTCAGTCTCTTATACTTCTTATTTCTCCCTTGTTCTTTGACTTGTAAGCAGTGGAGTTGCTAACTTTGCTTGTACAGTTAGTTAAGAGATAAAATTTATTAGCTTTATCCTTATGAAACAAAGAAAAGTTTACG
>CAZGUI010000165.1:0-2895 GCA_964528875.1 uncultured Bacteroides sp.
AAAGCTAATAAATTTTATCTCTTAACTAACTGTACAAGCAAAGTTAGCAACTCCAATACTTTGGATATTCTTTGGCATTCATACTGCTAATGCAGTGCGAATGATAGAGAAGATGAAAAAGGTAGAAATCAGAAATACAGCTTAAGCAGCCTCCATAACATACATCCTCATAGATTTACCCTTTTATATAATAAAAGGAGCGATAATCCACACCCCTAAAACAAGAAAAATCATCAAAAACAAGAGCTGTTGATAGAAAAACAACAGACTGAGCTAAATGTGGAAAATAATTACAGAAAAATCTGCCTGAAAATAGAATCTCAAGCGGATTTTAGACTATTTACTGAATATCCCTAATTAACACACCTAATAACCAATAAAATAAAAGCGATATCTTATTAAAGATATCGCTTTTATTTTATATTTTTTTCTTCTAATTCTTTATCGGATATAAAAAATCAGAAGTAAATGAATTAACGATTCATCAGTTCTTTATGTTTTGGTAACAGAACACTTTTATCAATCATATTTACTTTATCAATTAAATGTAAGCGTTCTTTAAAACTAAGACTAATTGATTCTTGATGTACTATCCACCATTGATAAAACTTTACAGGATACCGATTATAAGGCATACTAGCAGGAACTGTTTCAGTATAACCCGGAAAATCTATCACTAAGTCCAATCCTAAAAACTTTTTTTCTTCATTAGGTACACGCCTCAGTCTTTCAAATAATATACGATTTAAATGAGGTTCCAATTCAAATTTATATTTGTGCTTTAATTTAGCTAAGCTAAGAGGATCAGTAGTTAACCATTCATCTATTCTATGAGTTTTATAACTCTCTTCAATTAGTATGGAAAGTCTATGATTTACTCCATAAACTTGGTCCGATTGGGGAGGAAAACTAGGCTGTTGAATCGGTTTTCTCACATTTTTTTTCGTTTTTATCTCAGTTTTTACTTGCATTTACACTTAAAATTCTATTTAGGATTATGACATACAGAAGCAAACAAAATAGTTTTGTTTAATATGAAAAACAAAGGATTTAGAATTCTTACTTAAAGACAGAAATGAAAATCTATTGTATAGTCGTAGTTCCCAAACATAACTAAAATAAACGAGATTGCCAAAAAGAAAACCCTTTTATAACTTTCTAATCATTTAGTTATCAATAAAATAAAAGAGAAATACCATTAAAAAAGAGCATCTTTGAAAGATTAAAAACAACCGAATCTCGTTCACAAAAGCCATACAACAACAATATCCCGTTTTCTCTCTTTTGGTTTAGATGCATTGAAATTGTTTTTCTTCAAAGGAACTAAAGGTATAAAGAGCCTCATCCCTGTTTTAATGTGTAGTTACTCGCTTTTAAATCGGTACGTAGAGGGCAAAAAGTTGATTCCGAAATAACATATTGGCTGGTAATACAAATTGTGATTCAGATTAAAGTGCTATTTTCTTTTGTCTACAGAAGAACAACGAATAAGAGGGACATATTGTAGCGAAACAATTAACGAAATAGTCTAAAATTACAATTCAAATGTAACACCAATAGTAGGAATCATTGTTGAACTTGATCTTTTTAATGTTTTCATTTCATACCTTTGTTCACTTATAGGAGCTTCCGGATTAATGATTTTACCTGTACTTAATATTACATCTGGATTTTTAAAGGAGCTCTTAGTTGCATTTTGTATATCAAAATATAAACCAATCATAAATTTTTTAATAAAAAAAGTTTTATCTATTCTCAAATCTAATTGAGTATATGAAGAACTACGTTTTACATTGTATTGAGAATAATCTAAATATGGTTTTCCTGAAGCATCCCAAGTGCTTACCAAAGACGACTTATCTACATCATAAGGTGTGTATGGAGCACCACCTATTGATTTTATCTTTGCACCAATACTCCAATTCTTAGGTAAATAATAGGTCCCGGATAGATTGAATATATAACCATTATCCCATGCTGAAGCAACCGATTGATTATCTGTATTTTTGAATTGGCTCTTGAATAGAGTGAACGAGGATGAAACATTTAACTTATGTATCAATATCCACCTTGCTAATAATTCTATTCCATAACTTGTACCTTTCGAAGAAGATTTAAGAAGTTCATTACCAATTATTCCATAATCATCGCCTTTACTCATTAAAGGTATACCATCTTCAACAGACAATGGCATTTTGTCATAGTTTTTATAAAATCCTTCTATTGAAATTTCAATATTATCTCGAAATGTATAATTAAAACCTCCCGATAATTGATTTACTATGCTGTAATTCAGCTCTTTATTCACATAAACCCCTTTATTATTCTTAAATCCTAAAGCAGTAAGTGGTGGTAATTGAAAATAACGTCCGGCATTTATACTTGCATTTAAATTATTGACAAGACGATATGATAAAGATACACGGGGAGAGATTTGTTTATAGAGCTTGTTGGTATTCGATGAATAGGATGATGCATCAGTTCTAATACCCAGTGATGCTTTAAATCTTTCATTTGAGGAAATGTAATCAGCATTTGAAAACACACCCCACTTTGCAAAATTGAGATCTGTGTCATAATTCAAATCTATATCAGTACCCTGAAGAAACAAGCGCTGGAAGCTGGTGTTTTCATATTGGACATAATCTATATTAAGCCCTGCATTTATTTTCCAATTTCCTAAACGAGCCAAGTTTTCGAATCTGAATTTTGATTCTTGTTCTACTGATTTATACTTTAATCTTAAATAATCAGATTGGCTATCATCATTATTCTGGTATTTCGTATTGCGATTATTCAGGTAACTATGACTTAAAACTACAGTCTGTGTGTGTTTTTTATTGTAATGTTTGTAAACCGTTCCTAAAGTAAAAGTCTCTTGTTTAATTGTAGGCA
>CAZGUI010000166.1:0-2885 GCA_964528875.1 uncultured Bacteroides sp.
TGTCATACTTGACATCCCATGGTTTCCTGCTTAAATTGGTAGGGGCATAATACTTTGGGTTTTTTTATGCCCCCAAAAGATGGAAAATTAATGAAATTTGTTGTATTATGGATTATAGGATGTATTTGTGAAAGGGGATATTTATATGATTTATGATATTGAAAAAATAGAAAAAGCAAAAACAATTCTCCAAAGCATAGCAAGCGGGAACAATCCGATTAATGGAGAAATCATTGAAGAGGAAAATTTTATTAATGATCCCAGATTGATTAGAATGTTTTATTTTATAGCAGAGGTGTTGGATAATGTTGCAAAAGGAAACTACAGTGAAAGGAAAATTTCAGAATTTGTAATAACTGATGAGCAGAAAAACAAGGTGGTGTTTACTGAAGGGAATATCGGAGTAAATGAAATTGCTAGGTGCATAAATCAACAAATCAATCTGTTAATGAGCAAGAAGGTTACAGGTGTGGTGATCAATAATGGATTAAAAAGATTAGGAATTTTATCTGAGGAAATGGATGATTTAGGTAAAAAAAGAACAACTACGAATGAAAAATCTGCAGATTACGGTTTCCAACTAGAAAAGAGAAACTATAATGGTGTAGAATATTATATGGTAGTCATCGATGAGAAAGGCAAAAGATACATATTGGACAATATAGAAAAGATCGCAAAATAATATGTTTGCCATTAGATATTCTAAAGGGCAGTGAAAATGTATTAAACGAAATGCCCCTTTGGCATCTTGAAAAATGACATGAAAGATTTGGCTATTAAGAATGTTTTTTGTGTAATGTTTGAAATTTTAAAAAATAAAACAGAAAGGGTGGGATTCATGAGCATAAACTCTACCGATATGACTATTAATGAAATGTTTTCCTCAACTAAGTATTATATAGACTTCTATCAAAGAGAATATAAGTGGAAGAGGTCTCATATTAATAGTTTGCTCAATGATATTTTTTATAGGTTCGAGCTGGAGTACAAACCAACCATTGATCCAACTCCAGAGAATATAGCCAAATACGAGTGGTATTATTTAAGCTCTTTTATGACTAACAATAACAATGGCCAGACTTATATCGTTGACGGTCAACAAAGACTGACGACCCTTACCTTAATATTGATAAATCTATACCATCTTAGTAGTTATTATTCTGAGGGAAATTTAGGTGAGATGCTTAAATCAAAGATATATGGGGCTGATATTATGGGAAAAACCTATTGGATGGGTCAAAATGGACGAGTAGAGGTTCTCGACAAATTGTTTAGAAATGAACCTATAGATAATGGACAAAACGATAATATAAGTCATGTAAATATAGCCAATAATGCACAAATAATAAAAAAATATCTAGAAGATAAATTGACGGATAGGCATATTTATAAATCGTTTGTTATCTATTTTTTGACAAAAATTATGTTAATTAAAATACATATAGAAAAGCAAAAAGACGTTGCAATGGTTTTTGAAGTAATTAATGATCGTGGAGAAAAGCTACGTTCTTATGAAGTTTTCAAGGGCACACTCTTGGGCTTACTTGACAAAGATGAAATTGATCAAAAGTATAATGAAATCTGGCAGGGGGGTGTTGAACCACTAGAATCTATTAATGAGGAGTTAGTAGATGGTTTTTTTAGAGATTATTTTCGGGCAAAGTATGTTGATACCCTTAACGATTATAGGGATTTTGATGGCGAATATCACAAAACTGTTTTTTCAAACAAATGGAACAGGGTTTTGCAATTGAAGCGTAATATTAATAATATTAAGGAATTTGTTCAGAATGATTTTGCCTATTATTCAAAATTATATTATAAATTAGTCAACCCAGATATATTCGATCACCCCTATGGAGAATACGTATTTTATAATTCCTCTCTTACAGATCAAGATAGACAACTTTTACTGATCTTGTCAGCATGTGAAGTGAATGACCCCGAAGAAGATGAAAAAATAAAAATTGTCTCCAGGCTTTTAGATCGGCATTATGTTTTATTGCAATTATTCGGATGTTACGATAGTAACTCATTTGGCAAAACAATTATCGAGATAAATAAGAGTATCCGAAATCAGGATATTGATAGCATAAAAGAAGCCTTTGATTCAATATTACTTGATGATATTAATCGGGTTAAAAATACTTCAATAACTCAACCATTTGAATACGCCTTTTTTAGAGATACAGGTAACAATCTTGGAATTAGATTTGTTAGATATTTTTTTGCTAGGATAGAAAACTATCTTTCAATAAATATTAACAATCAGGGACTCAGTGATAATCAATATTATAATTATGTACGAAATACCGGGTCGGTTAACGGATATCATATAGAGCATATTTTATCAAATAATCCTGAGAATAGAATGCTCTTTGATAATGATGAAGAAACTTTTCAGAAAGAGAGAAATCGCTTGGGTGCTTTGCTAGTACTAAAGGGCAAAGATAATATATCTTCTAGCAATGAAGTGTATAGGGACAAACTGAAGACATATAATGCATCAAATCTATGGAACAGAACTCTTATAAGGGATTTTTATCATACCAATTTAGATTTTAAGAATTTAAGAGAAAATAAAAAACTGGATTTTAGGCCTTATGACATTTTTAATGGGGAAGCTGTGGAGGGGCGACAGCAGTTACTTTTCCAGTTGGTTAAAATTATTTGGAGGTAGAGTGTTTTAGAAGGTATAAGCTAAACAATATAATCATAAAAAATAATTAAAATCAGAAAAAAGACTGGGGTGAAAAGACCATGGGGTCAGGTACCGCGGTTCTTTTTTACGAGGATTGAACTGAGCCATGCGAGCCACGTGCACAGGCACCATGGTTTTAAAAGTGTAAACCACGGTACCGGTCCCCATGGCCTGGTATCAGCCC
>CAZGUI010000167.1:0-2873 GCA_964528875.1 uncultured Bacteroides sp.
GAAGCCTAATATAAGCATAATAGTTGAATCTGTTGACATAATTTTACCTCCTCTTACTCCGATAAACACTCACCAATTAGAGTCATACCAAAAATTAAATGGAATTAAGCACTATAAAAAACATCAATTTTGTGCAGACTCAACCTAAAATGTGTATCACTGTCAACAATCGGACAGTAGATATCTCTATTAAAAGAAGTGTATCTGTTGACCATTGGAATCAGGCAAGAGAATCTTGTACATCTTCGGGAAAAGTTAGAACTGAAATTAATCTTTATGTCGATACGATGCGAGCAAAGGTTCTGAAAACACATCGAGAATTAGAAATCGATGGTAAACGAGTAACGGCAGATGCATCCGAGATAAACTATATAGTCGGGACGAGTCGCAGAAAACAATTATTGAAAGCTCATCTATAAACATATGGAATACCGTTTATGAAGATTTTGCTCCAATCAATGTTATTCGTAGATCGTATGTTAGTAAGCAAATGTTTGACAAGAATGGAAAAATAAGAACAGACATTTTCTTAGAAGATAATCTTCACATGAATGCCAAAGGTTATGAAGTATGGACAGGAATAATAAGACCCGTTTTGATTGAATGTTTATAGACTGAAGTCTTTTGTTGCATTAGAAACATAGACAGTTGTTTTGACATTGAATATTAAAATGCATTTAAACAGCTATTATTAGCAATTTAAATGCATTTTCTCTGTGTCAAATTATGAGATTGTAAAAAAGGACTTGTGTCTGTTATTGCTAAATAGTGTATAGATAACAATTTAGACAAAACAACAAATCACGATTACGTAACTTCTTACTTATGAAATACAACAATATAAGCTGATATTACTCCACTTTATTTTGATGTTGCATAATCTTGAATCTGGGCTAAACTTCTTATCGTTTAAACAACTAGTTATCAGCAGTGCTATAAATAGTGGTACTACTTTGTTTTCCTACATAAAACGAACGTGCCTTTATCAATTCTGCACCACACTCAACAGGAGCTGTCCATAAAGTAGAACTTGATGTAGGCTCACTACCATCAATAGTATAATGAATTTCGGCATCAGGTTTGGCACAATTCATTGACAACATATTGTTATCTACACTAATCCCTGGTTGAGCCAAACGGAAATGGACACCATATTTTGCCAATCGGGGCAATTCCTTCGACACTATTTTGGCATTGTAAGTCACCAATTCTTTAACATAGCGTACATCATCTGTATCATCTTGCCAGATAGGCGAAGCATTCCAACCCCGCTCCGACAATCCTAATAGTTTTGGAAAAAGCAGATACTCAATCATATCATAACTTCGTATTGTTTCTGCCCACAATTGACCTTGCACACCCAAAATATTTTTGCGTGCTTCTTTGTTCAACTTCAATTTAGATTTTGCTACACCATGAATATCTAAGGGCTTGCCATCTAGAGACACACGTACAGAGCTGTAAATGTTGTATGGCACCATATCGAAAGAGGTGTATTCGTTTACAAAACCACCCCAATTATGACCTCGCTCTTGCATACTTTTATTGTATGCCAAATCGAAATAAAAATTTGTGACATTAGACAATACACTCTTTCAGTGAAACAACCCTATATAGTTTTAGTGTTTCAGAATCTATTCCTGATTGTAGCCAAAAGTTTAATTCTTCAGGCGAAAATTTTTGTTGTACAATCTGATAAGGTTTAGATTTTTGAGGTTCCGCTGGTGATGCATTTACGTTTAAGGATGTTGGTGTATGTAAAGACGAATAATCTGATCCCTCTAGACATAAAGACATATCTTTATCAATACTTTTCAGTATTTTGATGAAGTCAACTCCATTATTACAGTCCAAATTCTTCATTCTCCCCACAAAAGAAAAACAATCGCCACTGTAACTATCATCACCAAAATCTTTCATTTTATATATTCGACTACTTCTGTCAAAGTAAATATTGCATGAAGCTTTTTTATCTTCATATAATGGATTATGGAAATTTTTACCCAATTGCCACTTGTTTGAAATATAAAATCGAAAAACTTCAAAACCATTATTGGTCTTATCGAGTATTGACCTCTTATTTAACATGTTTGTAATAGTTATCTAGTAATTCTTGGAAACCTTCAGGATTACTTTTTATCAAGTTTTCGTCCAGCATTCTCTCAACTTCACTTAATTGATAGTATGTTTTCCCACGAATGATTGAAAAATTTACCAACTTTTGAGAACGCAAACGTTGTAATGTTCTTATGCTTATATTCAGATATTTACACACATCATGATTGTCTACCCAAACATCTCTTTTACTTTCAGAATGTTGTTTCACATATAAAGAAATCTCATCTAATTTGCTCAATAGTTCTTTGTAAGCTCTAGCTTCTATAGTTATTACTTCCATAATCGCAACTTATTTGTTTGTTGCAAAGTTGTGAAGTAAAAACACATTCCTCTGCCAACTTGGTAAAAGTATTTTTAGTCATATTTTAGACTGTATGATATGAAAAGCACACCCTTTTGAGATGTAATAGCTAGTAAATTGTTAGTTTCAAATAAATACCAACTTGGTAGTTCAATGTCATCTACAAAGCATCCTCATCCATCCTCTTTAAAAGATTTTCCATCAAAAGTTTTAAATATTTTGCTCTTTCTAGCTTTCTGTCTTTTATTGATGTATATGTTCTATAATATTCACCTAAATCAATATTAAAAATGGTTTCTAATGCCAGCATTATCTCCTTTATATCAGCATTCCCTCTGTTTACATATGTTATACTCCGTTAGTTTCCTTTTAGTTAGATATTTTGCTGATTCTTCAATTTTCTTGAAATTAACCTTTTCTAAACTCTCAAGAATCTTTTGACCATAGGTGCATG
>CAZGUI010000168.1:0-2864 GCA_964528875.1 uncultured Bacteroides sp.
TGTAGATAAATTAATTGACAAAGGGTCCTTAATTTAATAATCGTATTTATCATAAGTAGCAGTAATAGATAGCGGTATTGATCCTGAACATGAAGACCTGAAAAACAAATTGGCCCCCGGCGGTTATAACTTTATTTTAAATGATCATGATATATATGATATTAATGGCCATGGAACTGCAGTTTCCGGAGTTATAGCAGCCGAAACCAATAATTACAAAGGAATTGCCGGGGTGTCAGGCCCTCTTGATGTTAAGGTGTTACCTTTGCAGGCAGGATTTTATGATGGCACCATGTATACGTCCGATATAGTTCGGGCTATAACATATGCAGTAGATTACAATGTAGATGTAATTAATCTGAGTCTGGGCAGTAAGCAGTTTTCTGATATAGTAAATACCGCCATTCAGGAAGCAATTAGTCAGGGGATCATAGTTGTGGCATCTGCCGGTAATGCCGGGGACAGTTCATATTCCTATCCTGCTTCTTTACAAAATGTAATTTCAGTCGGGGCAATTTCTTCTATAGGGGAAGTTTCCGAGTTTTCTAATTACAATAATAAAGTGGATTTTGTAGCACCCGGGGAACATATTTTTACTACTATGCCTGATAATTCTTATGAATATATGAAGGGCACTTCTTTTTCTGCCCCTATTGTTTCCGGCGTTGTTTCATTAATGAAATCTGTAAATCCTTCTCTAACTTCCCAGGAAATTGTTAAAAAATTGGCGGAAGATTCTCTGGATAAAGGAAGCCCGGGAAAAGATGATTATTATGGTTATGGTTTAATTAATGCCTATGATACCATTGTTAAACTCATCTCTGATGCGGATGCAGATTATATAGAATTTCCGAAAAAAGTTAATGTGCCGATAAACAAGAGTTGGAAAATAACCTTTAACTTAAGGATTGACCTGCAAACCGTGTCTGACAAACAGATTTATGTTAAGGATTCTAACAACAATGTTGTTCATAATACAGTTAATATAAGCAAAGATGGCAAATCGATTTTGATTACACCGTTAAGAAATTACGATTATGGTCAAGAATATTGTCTTTATATTGAAAGTCAAATCGAATCAGATGCCGGAATCAAATTGAAAAAGCCGGTAAGGATGAAATTTAGTACAGTGTTATGATAAGGTCAGATACAATTGGAGGTTTTAAATATGAGAAAATTTATTAGAAGTAGTTTTATTTTTTTATTAGTGTTGATATATTTATTGTCTTGTTCTATTTTTGTCGTGGCCGATACACAAAACAGAAAAGAGTTAAAATCTGTTTTTAAATCAGTTTTGCCTTCTTTTAATACATATGTATACAAAGGAGATGATATCGGTATCATAAAACATTTGAATACACTATCGGTTGATGAAGAAACGGCATTTTCTGCAGTAAACAGCTTCGGGCCGACGGATTCACAACAGTCTATTGGGCAGTCGGATTGCGAAATTTTTAATACTAAAAATATAGCTGTTGGTGATGAATTAACAATTGACTATTTTTTGCCTAATCCTCAATTTACATATGAATATCAACTTGTTAATAATAACATAAAGTATCAGTATATCTTTACTTTTAAGGAAATTGCTTCCGGACAATATAAATCTACTTTTTTTTCGCCTGATGGTTCAGAGGACTATGGCCTTTATCGGGTTAGTGGTAACGAAATAGAGGAATATGAAACAGGTTTTTCTATACCATATAGTGAATATGGAGCAAGTAATGTTATTCAAGGCAAAAATATAGTCTTTAAGCAGGTTGCGCCCGGAACAGGTTGGGTGAATGAGTACAGGAAAAAAGATAGTTGGGGCAACATTAGTGAGTATTTATGCACTTATACTTTTTTGGGATTCAGTATGGAAACAATATTGGGCAGGCAGGTTCAGGTGGCTAAAATTGCTTGTTCCTACGAGTGTGAAGTGATATATGAAAGTGAATTTGCAGAATGGGGGGTTGTTCCATCCATGGCGAGCGGTGAAAAGTGGTATGCAAAAGGTGTTGGATTAGTCAAAGACAAGGGAACCAGTGTATCTTTTTGGAATAATGAGACCTACACAAGTAGACGCGAGACTAGTATTGTGGGTTATATTGGTAGTGGTGATCCTTTTATATCAGATTCTAGTATACATATTGACAAAACTGATTTAATTTTGACAAAAGGCAAAACAGCAACATTAACGGCTGTTACTAATCCTGAGGGTATTCCTGTAAAGTGGAGCAGTTCTGATAATAATGTAGCTACAGTAAAATATAGAGACAATACCTGCGAAATAACTGCTATTGCGGAAGGTAATGTAACAATTACAGCAGAAATAACCGTTGACGGCAAAAAATTGAAAGATACTTGCGATTTATCAGTAATAAAATCTTCACCGGAAGATATTGCTGAGGCTTATGCAAAATATTTATCCGATTTTGTAGGAGACAAAAGAGAAAGAACAAAAACAAGAATGTTAGGACTGGAGGAAGATGCAGAATTAACTGAAGAACAAGAAAAGCTGTTCCTTTCAGGGGCTTGGTGTTCGGCCTTTGTAGGTGAAACTGCAAGAGCTTTTGGATTATCAAAAATAATTCCCTTGAGATCTGGTGTTGGGGGTCTTTACAGGGATATATTATCATTAAAGGACAATCCAGCAAAAGGATTTTATTTTGTAGAAAAAGATAAATATAACGTAGAAAACAGTACATATACGAATAGAGACAATTTTATACCTAAGGTTGGGGATTTGGTAATTTTTAAATGGAATGATGCCGGCTCTAATATTACCTTTTCCCATGTTGGAATAGTTACTAAAGTAGAAAATCCTGTAGAAAATCCTGAAAGGATCACTGTGATCCATGGAAATACTGACAAATCTGATG
>CAZGUI010000169.1:0-2840 GCA_964528875.1 uncultured Bacteroides sp.
ACCATTATACCAGAGGCATTTCAGATCTCTTTTTTTAAGTTAAGTTAACAGAGCACTAAAAGAAAAAAGGAGGCGCTGAGTATGTTTTGTCCAAACTGCGGAAATCCCTTAAACAAGAATGCGCGTTTCTGTGTCTCCTGCGGTGCGGAGCAGCGATGGAAGGATTCCATCCCACCACCCACACCCGCCGTAAACGTATTTAATAGGCCCAAGCCGTATAGGTCGCTGAAAGACCGGATCATGGATTTTATAATTATCTTGGTTGGGGTCATATTGTTTCTCATGGGTGTTGGTTATATGGGCCTTTCGGTTGTTGGCAGAGAAGCTACTGCCCAGGTGACCGAGTATGAGCAGGTTTTGTTTATCAACAATGATGATTCTACAAGAAATCCGAGCCGTTACAAATTGAAATATTCATTTTCTATAGACGGAGAGCAGTATACCGGTTCGGTGACGCGGGTTTTTCCTAATGGTAGCCATATACGAACGACCATCCCAGTACGTTACCTTCCCTTCTGGCCTCATGTGAACGCAGAGGATGGCAAAACGGTAGGCATTACTGGTCCTATTATGATAGGGGTGAGTGTAGTAGTGCTTGTCTTTGGTGTCAAGAAAAAATCCCGATTGAAGAACTATAGGCGATAGGCCGCTTTACCCAAATGGTTGAGCTGGTTGACAAAATATTTTGAAAGGTTGTGTGTATTATGACAAAAGGAAAATTCGGTTTAAGCTTTGTCGCTGTTGCAGTGATTGCTTTTGCATTTGCGGTAATCAGACAGCCGACATTGGTACTGCTTGTATGCGGCTTCGCGCTGCTGGCAGAAAAGGATGAATGGTTGAATAGGCAGGCGATACAGGCACTTTTTCTGACCATCGCATACTATTTGGTCGATTTAGTGCTGGATTGGATATTCGGAGGCCTCGCCCGATTTTTTGGATGGGTGAAGCTATACGGCGTCGTAAGTGCTATGTCTACAGTGGGCTCGATTTTGAATGATATCCTCTATCTCGCTTTGATTGTGTTCTCTGTTATTGCCATTCTACGAGTGGTCCGTGGTAAGGATGCAGATTTGCCTTTTATCTCAAAAATGGCGGGCGGAGATTTTTCAGCGGTAACTAAATCAAAAGTAGGGACTACGGTTGCACCAGTGCAGACAGTTCCCCCTGTGCAGGCTACGCCGTATCAAACGCAATACGCGCCTCCAGTACAACCAGCTGATACCATTCAAACTCCTCAAACGCCGCCGTCTCCCACCGCTGCAACCCAGACGCCCCCAGCTATGAATCAGGCGACTCCCACACCGTCTGTTAGGTTGTGCCCCGTCTGCTCAGCTCCCTTGGATGAGGATTCCAGATTTTGCCCTGAATGCGGCGCAAAAACAGAATGATAATAGGAGGTATGAAATATGTTTTGTGAAAAATGTGGTAAAAATCTTCCGGATGGAATTCAATTTTGTGATGGCTGCGGAGCCAAAATAGAAGCTGTGAGGCCCGAATATAAGGCTACGGCAGAGTCTGCTCAAGCTCAATCTAACTCGCCGCCCACAGCACAGACGGGCTATGTACAGCAACAGGAATATGCACCGCAACCTCAGGCCTATACACAAAATCCAGCACAAACAGTCTATCCACAGCAACAGGCCTATACACCCCCGCCTCCAATCTATTCGGGGCAGTCAAATAGCGAGCCGCTTCGTGTTGGGCAATACATAGGGATGCTTTTATTGATGTTAATACCCATTGTAAGTATCATCATGCTGCTTGTGTGGAGTTTCGGAGGATCGGTCAATCTTAATAAGAAAAACTTCGCTCGGGCAATGCTCATTGTCAGTGCGATATCAATTGTATTTTCTCTTATATTTTCAACCGTTCTCATTAGTAGCATGCGAGAATTGTTTAGAAACATGGGTGGCTATTACTAAAAACTGATAATCGACGGGAGGATACCAATGGAAGAGCCTAAAGAGAAAATTGAATGGAAAATTAGCGTTCCGATTTTTCGCTCATCCATTATCGTAAAACAAATGGCAATAGCCATTGGTATCCCCTTTGGTATTGTTGCGCTTGTCATCGGTTTTGCGTCAGGAAAAAGTGTTTATACAATCTATGGGCTTGGGTTTATTTTTGCATTGTTTCTATTATCCTGGCTCTTTATCCTATTGGTCTATCGGGGAAAATACGAGGCCGAATTTGTATTGGATGATAAAGGCGTTTTTTGCCGCACGCAGACAAAACAGGCGAAAAAGAATGGAATCGTCAATGGTCTGACGATTATGTTTGGAATTTTATCCGGCAAACCGATTATCACGGGTGCTGGAATGCTGGCGCAGTCGCGACAGGAAGTTTTTCTTCGATGGAAATGTATCACAAAGGTGAAATATAAACCCCAAAACTACACTATTCTCTTATGGGGCGGCTGGACTGAGCAGATAGCGATATTCTGTTTGGATGAGAAATATCCGCAGATCGAACATGAGATTATACTCCATACAATACACTTAAAAAATGAATGAGTAGAATAATAAAGACGATATGGTTAATCGCTGTTATACTATTAATAGCGATTTTTAAGTTCGCCTAAGTCCAGCCATACATAAATTATTGCTTGTCAAAGCTGGAAAGTTGAAATTTTGTAAGACATTTTAAGTTAACAGAGCAAAAAAATAATAGAGGAGAAAAGATAATGAAGAAAATTTTATTTTATGGCATGACAGATCAAAAGATGTGTTTTCAACATATTTTGATGAATGCATTAGATTTACATGCCTCAGGAAAAGAAGTTAAAATAATATTTGAGGGCGGTTCTGTAAAACTAATATCAGTATTTGAGGAAGAAAATA
>CAZGUI010000170.1:0-2775 GCA_964528875.1 uncultured Bacteroides sp.
AATTTTTAATATAAATCCCTTCGAGGGAATCATTAATTCTAAGTTGATTTCCTGTTCTTTGATTTCTCAAATTCTTATAGAAGCTCCCTATTATATATAAAGAAGAATATAGCTCCTATAATTAGAAGTATTATAGTTGAATTGGCTAGTATTAAATTTGTATCTGTAGGAACTCTAAAATCTCTATTTAATAAAACTTTGCATTAGGTACTGGTCTCCTGTATGCTGGTCGTTTATATATACTCTAACCCAATCAATATCCATTTTAGGCAAATCCTCTGTAGCCCATTTTTCTGGTTCCACTACTCCTGGACAGGTTTTGGCATTCGTATAAATTCCTATTAGGGGTTGTGCTTGATGACACTACCTTTATTCAAATCAGATGCTAATATCTATCTAATACTCTTCAATATTGAAATAAAATAGAAAGCCCACTATAGGTGGGCTTTCTCGTGATCATTAAATGTACTACTGACTAATAGACGACGGGGGTCTACCAGGATAATAATCTTTAGATGATACTCCTTTAAAAAGGAGTATCGCTAAAAACAAAATCGCAACTAAAATTAATAGATAATGAAACAATGACATTTTATGCTCTATCTTTTCATTATTCTGCTTTTTTACTTTTTTACTTTTCTTCATCATCTAATCTTGTCTAATTTCAGGAATTACCTTATATTCTTCTTTAACTAAATCCATTTTTGATCTATTCGTCATAAATGAAATAATAGCTTTAGTATGTGGAGAATAACCTATTTCTGAAATGACCTGTGAGGTTATTTCAGATGAACTAAGCTTTCCTTCCTGTTTCAATTCAGCCTCTCTGCTTGAATAGGATTGATTATAAGCCTCTTGCTTTCCCTCAAAAAGAGCTTTTTGTAATGGGTTTGCAAATTCTAAACTATATGACTTCTCTGCTTTAGGACCATTTTCAGTATATAACTGCTTGAATACTTCTATCACCTGAATACTATGATCAAGCGTTTCTATACTAGCTGTCACCCCTTTTCCTAATTCATTATTTCTACTCATTTGCACTGTATTCCCTCCAACAGTTGTCACATTCTCAAGAGGGCTTTCTGGAAGTGGTTGTCTTCTTAAATTAGAACCTGGAATACCATATGAACGCGTTATTTCAGTTGATGGCGGCCTAATTCCGTCTCGATATGCTGTAGCATATCGAGGGTTTCCTCTTCCATACCTTATTAGATTATAATTTCTTGTTAGGTCTCTTCCATTTCTAGCGGGTCTACCTCTCTTCCCATCTGGGTCAATAAATTTCAATGGATTATTATAAACATATACATACGGACTCCATGAGTAGAATTTCTCCGCCAATGGGTCTATACTAGTAAACCTTCCAATTGCAGGATCCATATATCTAGCTTCATAATCATAAGTGTTGAGTTGCAAACGTCTGTCGAGTTCCTTTCCATTATACTTGTAAGGCTGTTCTTTCTGACCTTCGTCTTTGGCTGTTTCCTCTGCGAATGCCATTCCAAATGGGTAGTAATGCGTTTTTTGAACAACCGTTCCATTAGCCTCTGCTACCACACGATTGTTACCCAAATGATCGGTAAGATAATAAAAATATTTCTTTTTCACAGCATCATAATATCCACCATCTATCAAAATGCGTTTTAGCACTCTTTCTCCATTATTCAGGAATGTGTCCAATAACAAACTTCTCATATATGCTGCAATCCTTTTATTATTACCTATTGTTATCGATGCCTGTGTAGACCTATTTAGCTGGGAACTTGCTGCTCCGGCAATTACTGCTACACAGTATTTTCATGGGAAATTCGGCATTACAGACGACAATTTCTCCGTATGGTTGGTAGAAAGTCAATCCTACCTAGATGTATTAAAATTCAATTTGGCAGGTTCATTTATCCGTATGCAGGAATTTATAGAGGGTAATCGTGCGTTTAAAGTTCTTGGATTATTCCTTCTCGGATTATATATCGGCAGGAGAGGTATTTATGCTAATCTGGATGATAATAAAAACCTGCTGAAAAAAGTAATGAAGTATGGCCTCCTCATTGGTTTGCCCACATCAATATTATATGCATGGAGTGCTATGAATTCGCACCCTTTGGGATTGGCAGAGCATTCGGCTATCTATGCAGTAAGTGTGGTTCCGTTGAGTTTTGCATATACTTCGGCAATATGCCTGTTCTATCTATAAAGGCAGCATAACAGAGTATTTAAAATATTTGCAGCACCCGGACGTATGGCACTAACCAACTACATCATGCAGTCTGTCTTCGGAATGATTCTATTTTATGGAATCGGATTCGGACTTGGAGCGAAAACGGGTCTTGTTTATGTGGAACTAATAGCTATAGTTGTTTTTGGTATTCAGATAGTATACAGTTATCTGTGGCTTCGCTACTTCCATTTTGGCCCTTTGGAGTGGGTTTGGCGTATGCTGACCTACGGTAAATGGCTTCGATTTGTTAAATAATATCACAAAAAAGCGATGAGCTTTAAAACAAAAGACATTGAGCCTAACGGCAAATTAACAATTAACCTTTTCTCATATATTTGTGATGTTTAGTTTTTTAACTGATTGAGTAGCATACTTATCAAACAGAATTAGAAGTATAAAAGAAACAACCCAATTAATAATAAAGAATTAAAATGATGAAAGAAGTGATAAGTAATACAACTTTTGAATCTGATAATTATATAGACTTATCAGGCTGGTTGAGAAGTTTGAAAGATACAAAAACACATGTAGTGGTGGATCTAGCTGATGAGGGATTG
>CAZGUI010000171.1:0-2745 GCA_964528875.1 uncultured Bacteroides sp.
ATATGAGTTGTCATTCTTACTAATAAAACATTCTTAAAACTCACGTATCATCACGTTTATTTAATGGTGTAATTTTGAACGTTACAAAGGTCATCAATGGTAATTCCATAACTTTCCTATAGGAGTGTTTATTTTATTTTTCTCCCTTATACGAACTTTAGGATAGACACTTGATATCCCTTGTCATTTTAAATAATAGAAACACTAAAAAACCACCATGCAATCCGTTTAATTTCTTAATGCTATTTTGAACGTTACAACATCATGCTATGTCAATTACATAACTTTATATAAGATGATTATTTTTTCTCGCGTACGTGAACTTTAGGAATTGATATTGATCGATATTGACATTATAACTAATTGGAGCACTATAAATCATTCCTAACATCGTACAATATTGAGAGAGTTATTTTGAACGTTATATTAGCTAAAATTTATACTTTACTATACAAATATGGGCTGGCTTGCCCTCTAACTCTATAGCTAGCAGGGATTTTTTTATTAATGAATATTTCTCTAACTTTATTTTCGGCCACTTCACCTTTGAACTCAAACCGTTCTGTACCTTCAAGTTTTTGCCAAGAATGAACTAAATAAACCTCTTTAACAACACCATTCATAACTGACAAAACGTAGGGGTATTTAATTGCTTTCTCAGGATTGATCTTCCATGCTGATCTTGTGGTCTGGTATAAATCGTTATTTCTTTGCTGCAAAGTATGTTCTTTTATTTTAATGATTATGTACTTAGGATTTTCTATTTCATCTTTATATTCTGGAAGGGCAAGAGTATTTTGTAAAACAATAGCATTTGTTGGTTCGTTGTATGAATTATAGCCTTTTATTTTATTCGTAAGTTTGTTATCAATAGAATACACATCAATTAGCACGCTTTCGATAATTCTTGCGTCTCGATCAGTAAGACCATACTTTTGAATAATGTGTGTTACGCTAAGCCCAGCATTATAAATTTCCCTAATCCTTTTTACTTTTAAAGATTCAGCATCCTCTCCATCTGTATCAAAAAGTCCGTCATTAGTTATTTCATTTAATGCATATTTCACATGATCAAATACTCTGTTGTTTTTTCCTTTACCTACATAAAAAGTTTCACCATTCCGTGGATCGACAAGTCGGTAAACATAATATTTGATTTCGTCACATACTTCTGGACTAAAAAAGGGTATGTCACTCATGAAAACTAATTTAACTCCGTAAAATAGTCAGTATTAATTGTTTTAATTTCAATGGCTCTTTCTTTAAAAACACCAACATTATATTCATACATCAAATCTAGTAATTTATCACCGTCAATAAGCGCAATAGGAGTTATTTGATTACCTTTAGCAAATTCAATTGCCTCTTTTGAAAAACTTGATGTAGTTATAAAAATACCCTTTGCACCACCTATTGAACCAGCAAACTTTTGAATTTCTGGTCTACCAACTGTATTGCCTTCTTTAAATCTTTTAGCTTGTAGATGAATTTTAGATAATCCGAGCTTATCTTCAAGTATTGTTCCATCAATACCACCATCATGTGATTTACCTACTATATGTCCTGAGTGTTCATCAAATCCATAGCCCATAGCCATTACAAGATCTACTACGATTTTCTCAAAAAAATCTGGTGATGAAGCCATTATTAAAGAATAAATTTCAGTCTTTACTGTATCCCTAATAATACTTTCTCCGCGTTCAATTAGTTCGTTGGGGTTAAGAGCGTCCAGATTGGGTTCAAGTTCTTCTGTTTCACCCTCTGCAGTTCTCCTTCCACCTTCAATTCTTATTTTAAATTCCTCATTTATTTCTTTTAAGTAATTTGTATCAATTTTATCTAGGTCTTTTTTATATACTTCAATACCATTATTTGAAATTGTAAATTGACCATGCTTTGGTTTATCTAGAAGCCCAGCCATGTATAAATAAGAAAGTGCAAAGTTAATATTATCGGCATATTTGAGATGTCTATTTTTCGATCTTTCTTCTAAAATTTTCCCACTAAGTTTTAATTGCTCAATTAATCTTGTCCTAATGTCCTGATTACTTCTTGTTTTTCTATCCGCCATAATATTTATGATTGGCAACATATAATCTTGAAAAGTATATTGTTTCATTTTTCACCTCGATGTTTTTTAATTTAATTTTATATAAAACTGATCATTATCATAAACAAGTTCAGTTTGTTCCATTACAAGTTGGACTGATTTGTCATAGTTATTTGGATCGCTTGGATCATCAGGCGGATAGTCATACTTCTTAAGAAGTATTTTAATTTCAAACCGTATTTTTGCCCGTACTGATTCACGGATATTCCAGTCGACTGTTGCACTTGCTTTCACTTTTTTAGTGAGCTCACGCGCGATTTCTTTTAACACATCAATACCCATTACTTCTTTCGCGGTCATGTTAGATGCTAGTGCTTCATAGAAGGCGTACTCATCTTCACTTAAACCACTATCTTTACTAACATTAGCAGCTTCTGTTATTTCTTTTGCCAATTCAATTAACTCTTGAATAATAACAGTTGAGTCAACAAGACGTGCTTGATATTTACGTAGTGCCTCATCTAACATCTCTGAAAACTTCCGCGACTGCACAATTGTCTTACGTGCAATCATTCTTAGTTTACCTTCAATGAGCCTTCTTAAAAGTTCAACCGCAACATTCTTGTGGCGCATCTTTTTAAACTCTTCTAAGAACTCTTCCGAGAGAATTGAAATATCCGGTTTATTAAGGCCAA
>CAZGUI010000172.1:0-2737 GCA_964528875.1 uncultured Bacteroides sp.
AACTGGATGAAATTACGGATTACATCAACGATAACGAAATAGGTATTGCCATTTTTGATGATGAGCTGTCTCCTCGTCAAATACGTAACATAGAGAAAGCTTTGAATGTTAAGATTCTGGATCGTACCTCTTTGATCTTGGACATATTTGCTATGAGAGCTCAAACAGCAAGTGCTAAGACACAAGTTGAGTTGGCTCAGTATCAATATATGTTACCCCGATTAACTCGTTTATGGACTCACTTAGATACACAAACCGGTGGTGCAGGTGCAGGAGGTGCTACGGTTGGCTTGCGTGGTCCGGGTGAGACTCAGTTGGAGATGGATAAACGAATCATCTCTAAACGCATCTCTTTATTGAAAGATCAACTAGCTAAAATTGATAAACAAAAAGCTACCCAACGAAAAAATAGGGGAGCTATGGTGCGTGTGGCACTTGTGGGGTATACTAATGTGGGTAAATCTACTCTGATGAACTTATTAGCTAAGAGTGACATCTTTGCTGAAAATAAACTTTTTGCCACATTGGATACTACGGTACGTAAAGTGGTAATTCAAAATTTACCTTTTTTATTGGCCGATACAGTTGGCTTTATTCGTAAGCTACCAACAGATTTGGTGGAGTCTTTTAAGTCAACGTTGGATGAAGTACGAGAGTCTGATTTGTTACTACACGTGGTAGATATTTCTCATCCTAGTTTTGATGAGCAGATTGATGTAGTGAATAATACACTAAAAGAGATTGGTGGAGGTGATAAACCGGTATTATTGGTGTTTAATAAGGTCGATGCTTACCAACACATTCAAAAAGATGAAGATGATTTAACTCCTCGTACAGCTGAAAATATACCTATTGAAGAGTTAATGCAAACTTGGATGGCTAAGTTAGATGAGAATTGCATCTTTATTTCTGCTAAAAAAGAAATTAATATGGATAACTTGAGAAAAGAAATCTATTCAAGAGTGAAAGATATTCATGTGGAAAGGTATCCTTATAACGACTTCTTATTTCCTATGTACGACTCTGAAGATTTTGAAAGCGATGATTCTGCTGTAGAATCTGAGGGTGAAAACGATAAATAAATGATAAATAACTATAGACTTTTAACTACATCTGAGATTACTCAACTTGAAAATCAATTTTGTAGAGCAGAAAATTGGGAGAATGTTCAAGTTAGTCCTTCCTTTTCTCCTGAAACTATTTTTTCTGTCCATTTTTCCGGTGAAATACGTCTGGGCGTGTTTGAATCTGTATTCAAATTGGCGGGTGGTATTGAGAAAAAAGCAGGTTTACGTTGTGTAACCTTACACAATGTAACGGTAGGTGATAATTGCTGTATAGAGAATATTCAGAACTACATAGCCAATTATACCATTGGTTGTAACACACTTATAGAGAATGTGGATTTGATAATGGTTGATGGAGAATCTTCCTTTGGTAATGGAGTTTCTGCAGCTGTCTTGAATGAAACAGGAGGACGTGAAGTGCTTATTACTGATAACCTATCTGCACACCAAGCTTATATTTCGGCATTGTATCGTCATCGTCCTAAGTTAATCAGTAAAATAAGAGCGATGTCCGGGCGTTACGTTAAAAAAGTGACTTCAAACAGAGGGGTAATAGGAAGTAATGTAACCATTCTTAATTCCGGTTCTCTATCCAATTTGAGAATCGGTGATTATGCTCATATTTCCGGTGCGGGGAAATTAAACAATGGAAGTATTAACAGCAACAAAGAAGCTCCAATAACTATAGGACACGGAGTGATTTGTGATGATTTTATTATCTGTTCTGGATCAAAGCTAGATTATGGTACAATGATTACTCGCTGTTTTGTAGGACAAGCGTGTATTCTTAGTCACGGTTATTCTGCTTCCGACTCACTGTTCTTTAGTAATTGTCACGGTGAAAATGGAGAGGCTTGTGCTATTTTTGCCGGTCCCTATACAGTTACCCATCATAAGTCTACTTTATTAGTGGCAGGAATGTTTTCCTTTATGAATGCGGGTTCAGGTTCAAATCAAAGCAATCATATGTATAAGTTAGGACCTATTCATCAAGGAACAATGGAACGTGGTGCAAAAACAACTTCCGATTCATACATACTGTGGCCTGCACGTGTTGGGGCTTTTTCTCTAGTAATGGGGAGGCACGTAAATCATGCAGATACTTCGAATCTGCCTTTCTCTTATTTAATTGAGGAGGAGAATACTACTTTTCTGGTTCCTGGTGTGAACTTAAAGAGTGTAGGCACAATACGTGATGCTAAAAAATGGCCGGAACGTGATAAAAGAGTTGACCCCAATAAATTGGATTATATAAACTACAATCTATTAAGCCCCTATACCATTCAAAAAATGTTCAATGGTAAAGAGATTCTTAAAATGTTGAAGCAAATTTCAGGAGAAACCTCGGGAGAATATTCTTATCAGAGTGCTAAAATTAGGAATTCTGCTCTTCATAAAGGGATAATCTACTACGAAACAGCAATCCATAAATTCCTTGGAAACTCAATCATTTCACGATTGGCCGGGTTAAATTATCAGAATAATGAAGAAATAAGACAACGACTGCTTCCTGATACTGAGATTGGTAAAGATGAATGGGTAGACATATCCGGTTTAATTGCCCCCAAATCTGAAATAGAGCGGTTAATGAGCGATATTGAGAGTGGAGTAGTTGTTGATTTAGATGAGGTTAATGCTCGGTTCTATGAGATGCACACTAACTATTACTC
>CAZGUI010000173.1:0-2727 GCA_964528875.1 uncultured Bacteroides sp.
TGCGGCATCCGTTATTGCTATGGCTGGTACTGAAGTACAAATTTCACCTACAGGTTGTTAACGGACATGATAAAATCCGCATAAACGGTCACGAAAAACCCGCACAAATGGCCAGTATATAGAGGAAAATAAAACCCGCCCCCTCGAATATCTCATTTATCGGCAAATAACATGAGAGAGGGAGCGAGTAAAAATGACAGGAGTGTGGGAAATCGTGAAAATTCAAGAATTAAAGCAAGCCGGCCTTTACAAAAAAACCGTTGCGGAAATACTTTCTATGGATCGTGGCACAGTAGCAAAGTACTGGGACTGTAGCAATATTCAAAAGCAAAAACCAGTGTATCATCGTGGCTCTATCCTTGACCCTTATAAAGATTATATCAAAGAACGACTAGAAAAGTGGCCGAAACTTTCGGCTGAAAGATTATTTTACGAAATAAAGGAAAAAGGTTATATCGGTTCCGACCGCACAGTACGGCGTTATGTGGCCACAATCCGGCCACAGGAATCTAGAGAGTACAAGCCCTATGACACATTACCCGGTGAACAAGCTCAAATCGACTGGGGTTACTTGGGTGAAATTATAGAGAATGGCCAACGAAAAAAACTATACGTTTTTGTATTCTGCCTCAGTTGGTCAAGGCTGCGTTATGTAGAATTCATTACTTCACTCAATTCTTCAGTATTCAATGGATGTATACACCGGGCCTTAAATTATGCAGGTGGTGTACCGGAAACAATACTTTTTGACAATGCTAAAACAGTTGTATCTGAACGAGTAGGTACTGTAGTCCGTTTTAATGAGAACCTAATGCATGTTGCTTTAAAGTATGGTTTTACCCCCAAAGCCTGTTGGGTTAATGATGCTGAAAGCAAAGGGAAGGTAGAATCCAATGTTAAATATGTCAAGCATGGTTTCTATTACGCCAGGGATTTTACCGATATTGAGGATTTAAATGGTCAGACTCTGAAGTGGCTAGATACAATAGCCAATGCCAAAATCCATGACACAACCGGATTTGTCCCAAAAGAACAACTGATAAAAGAACAAAAATATTTAAAACCTTTACCACCAATAAAAGAAGCACTGCCCGTTACAGAAAAACGAAAGGCCACCAAAACCTCCCTAATTTCCATTGACGCTAACAAATACTCCGTACCTGCACAATTTGCCCGTAAAACAGTGCAGTATCTACGTTATGAGGATCGAATTGAAATTCTTGATGATAGAAACGTAATAGCAATCCATCAATTGGCTAGAGGTAAAAACCAAACCATCATAAATGACGAACATTATCCCTTACATAATCGACTGGTCAAAAAGCCAAGAAACACTTTACAAGCTAAGTTTGAAGCCCTGGCACCCGAGGCAGCGGAATACTTGCAGGGCTTGGGTAGGAGTCGCCACGGCCATTTAAGGGAACAGATGGAGAAAATTATTGAACTGGCAAAACAGTATGACAGTACAATCGTTAGTAATGCCATGGAAAGATCACTATCTTTTGGTGCCTTTGGATATGGCATCTTAAAGAGGATAATCGATAGACAAAGCAAAGCACCAGGCAGCTTACCAGAACCCCCAAACAACGCTAAAAAGGCTAAACTAAATACTCCCTATCAAATTGATGTTGAAAGACGGGATATGAGCTATTACGGGGGTGTAAGGTAATGATTAATAAAATACCTGTTGCTGATAGAGCTACTTTAGAACAAGGACTAAAACGTCTTAAACTGCGATATACTAGGGAAATTGTTGATTCTGCAAATGAATTAGCTATGGAAGAAGAACCAAGCTACATTGACTTTCTAGCCTATTTAGTTGAACATGAAATTAAAATGCGGGAAGAAACCCAACGGTTAAAGAATATTAGAAGGGCTAAATTTCCCCAATTGAAAACCCTAGATGAGTTTGATTACTCTTTCCAAAACTCCATTAACCAACAGAGTATGCGAGATCTAGCAAGTTTAGATTTCTTGCATGCCAGGGAAAATGTCGTTTTTCTTGGACCTTCCGGGGTTGGCAAAACCCACCTGGCCATCGGTCTAGGGATAGCTGCAGTAAATGCCGGATACAAGGTACGATTCTATACCTTTACAGAACTGGTGGAAGATTTATATGCATCACTGGCAGATTCCAGCTTTAGTAAGAGAATTGATACCATACTAAAGAACCACTTGATTATTTTAGATGAACTGGGCTATGTATCCATGGATGAAACGGCATCCGACCATATCTTTCAATTTATAGCAAGGGCTTATGAACAACGTTCTTTAATAGTTACCAGTAACCTAAATTTTGCTGAGTGGGGTACATTATTCGCCAATACCAGCACAGCTGCTGCCACTTTGGACAGACTTTTACACCATGCCCATGTGTTTAACATGAAGGGTGATAGCTATCGCATGCGTAGTCGCCTAATAAAACCAAATATTGAGCAAACAAATGAATTGCCTGAACTAGTTGATAATTAAAATTAATAAAACCAAGCCATCTATTTATATTGCCAAACGTGCTGGTTTTTCATGGCCAAAAATGGGGGTTTTCAAATGGCCATTGACACTGCGTTTATTTTTAGATTGGGGTATTACCTTTGATAGTGTTTATATGGTAGCAGAACGTGCCCACCGAAAGGTTACCTATGCGGATAAACAAATATTGGAGGAAAATATTGTGCGCCGTCATTCAGCATTTATCGCTGTTGATACTGAAACTGGTGAGCTGTTAGA
>CAZGUI010000174.1:0-2693 GCA_964528875.1 uncultured Bacteroides sp.
GAGGTTGTTAACTTTCAAATTATTTTTTTTGTTGGTGATTTAATATGTTCACTATGTTAATTCTGTAAGCAAATCCTATGAAATGAATCGATCCCCCTATTATTTTATCTCCAATGATATATAATTTTCTATAGTTGGAAATTTCTTATCTTTGTAAAAGTTGAATTTGATACGAAATTAAAAATGCAAGCACCAATAAAAGATAATAATTCTATTTTAGTTGAAGAACCTCAATTAGATATTTTGTTTACCAAAACAAAACCAATCACCGAAGAAAAGGATGAGCCTGAAAAAGATGTGCTAAATGTACTCTCTCTGTTTTCGGGCTGTGGAGGCATGGATTTAGGTTTTGAGGGTGGATTTGCGGTATTAGAGCAATCTGTAAATGAAATTCTCACTCCACACTTTATTGATAAAGTCCTTGAAAATGGTTTTGTTCAACTCAAAAAAACTAAATTTAAGACAGTGTTTGCCAATGATATACTAAGTGATGCAAGGAATGCTTGGGTTCATTATTTTTCAAAGCGTGGACATAGTGTTGATGATTTCTATAGTGAAAGTATTGTAGATTTAGTCAAAATGCATCGTAAGGGGATCAATGTTTTTCCAAAAAATGTAGATTTAGTGACTGGTGGTTTTCCATGTCAAGACTTTAGCATTGCAGGCAAAAGAAAAGGTTTTGACTCGCATAAAAATCATAATGGAGAGCTGATTGTTAATAAAACTGCTTCTGTTGAAACTCGCGGACAGCTCTATATGTGGATGAAAGAGGTGATTGAAATTACTCGACCAAAAATATTTATTGCAGAAAATGTAAAAGGGCTAGTTAATCTTGATAATGTTAAAGAGATAATTCAGAATGATTTTTCTTCAACCAATGAAAATGGGTACATAGTTTTAAATCCTCAAGTCCTTCATTCAGCTGACTATGGTGTTTCTCAATCCAGACAAAGAGTTATTTTTATAGGAATAAAAAAATCAGCATTGAAAAAGTCCTCATTAGAAGAGTTGTTGAAAGACAATATTAATGAGATTTATGACCCATATCCTAAGCCAACTCATTCTTATACAGTTCAGGGTGAGTCACTAAAGGATTTTGTGCAACTTAAAGAAGTTTTTAAATATTTAGACGAACCTGACACTTCAAATGATTTATCTCAAAAGTATTATTCGAAAGCTAAATACATGGGTAAGCATTGTCAGGGTCAAATAGAAATAAAGCTATCGGGTATTTCCCCTACAATACGTGCAGAGCACCATGGAAACATTGAGTTTAGAAGATTGTCAAAAGAAAATGGTGGTGTGATTGATAGTGAATTAGATAAAGGATTTCAGGAAAGAAGACTAACCGTAAGAGAGTGTGCTTTGATTCAAACATTCCCACCTGATTATGATTTTGTAATTGAGAGAAAAGGTGGTCGAAAAGGTTCTTTTTTAGTTAGCCCTTCTCAAGCGTATAAAATAATTGGTAATGCAGTTCCACCTCTTTTGGCTTACAATATAGCTAAGAGAATCGAAGATGTTTGGGATTTATACTTTAAAAAATAAACATGGTAGTTTCAGTAAACTCAGATTCATGTAAAAATGAATTTAATTCATTGCTCAATTCAACATTATTAGAGTTGAATCTACATGCAAGCAATCCAATGAAAAAAGTTGCAGAGCTTCAAGGGAGAAGTCTTGAACCTTTTGTAAGAGATGTTATGGCTGATGTTGCAATTGGCACATCATTTGAAAACTCAATTGAGCTAATAAGTGGTCAAAAGTTTCCAGATATTGTTGCCAAAAAATATTATGGAGTTGAGGTTAAAACAACAAAACAGAATCATTGGAAAACAACTGGTAACAGTGTTTTGGAAGGTACACGAGTAGATGATGTTGAAAGAATATATATGTTGTTTGCAAAGTTGGCTACCCCAATTGAGTTTCGTTGCAGACCGTATGAAGAGGTTTTATCTGAAGTTGTGGTAACTCATTCTCCTCGTTATTTAATTGATATGAATCTCGGACATGGAGAAACAATTTTCGATAAAATAAAAACACCTTACGATATTTTACGTCAAAATGAAAATCCAATAAAACCCATAGTTGAATATTATAAAAGCAAGCTTAAGCCTGGTGAGGACATTTGGTGGATGGACACAGAAAGTAACAGCAAGCCGAGCAACATAATCATAAAGATATGGAATAATCTATCTATTAAAGAGAGGACAGAATTAAAGAGTAGAGGAATGGTCTATTTTCCTGAGCTTTTTGGAAACAGTAGTGATAAATTTGGAAGATTAGCTATCTGGTTGGTAACTCGTGAGGCGATTGTTTGTCCAAATGTTAGAGATTTGTTTACGGCAGGAGGAAGAAAAGACTATGTTATAGATGGAAAAGGTTATAAAAATGTGCCAAGAGTATTGCTTAATTTATTCAATAATGTTTCATCTGTTATTGAAATAATTATACAAACCTCAGCTATCGAACTTTCAGAATATTGGGAGACTAAGACAACAGAAGATAGTAAGTTGTTGGATTGGATAGACTTAGTTAGCCAGCATGCGAAAAGCATACCTGACGCAAAGCATTTAAATATAAAGCAGATGTTGATGAAGCTTGTTATGGAGTGATTAATATAATATGCATCACACAATTAAAAACAAGTCGTAAGCCAAAAAAGCCCATCAACTTCTTTCACTTACGACTTG
>CAZGUI010000175.1:0-2692 GCA_964528875.1 uncultured Bacteroides sp.
ATATGCAAATACCATTGATTAACTTGAAAAAACAATACGAAACAATCAAGGAAGAAGCAGACAAAAAAGTATTAGAAGTATTATCAGGTGCCCAATATATAATGGGAACTAACGTAAAAGAATTTGAAAAAGAATTTAGTGAATACTTAGGGGCTAGGCATTCGATATCTGTAGGTAACGGCACGGATGCACTCACTATCTCTTTAAAAGCATTAGGAATAGGTGAGGGTGATGAAGTAATCACAACTCCTTGGACTTTTTTTGCAACTGCCGAAAGTATTTCGTTTGTAGGAGCAACACCGATATTTGTAGACGTAGAACTGGATACATATAATATCAATCCTGCAAAGATAGAAGAAAAGATCACACCAAGGACAAAAGCAATAATGCCGGTTCATATATTTGGACAATCCTGTGATATGGATGCTATTAACAAAATAGCAAAAGAACATGATCTAAAGGTTATAGAAGATGCCTGTCAAGCCGTAGGTTCAGAATATAAAGGAAGAATGGCAGGGGCGTTATCTGATATTGCATGTTTTTCATTTTTTCCGACAAAGAACTTGGGTTGTGCCGGGGACGGCGGAATGATAGTTACTGATGATGATAATCTGGCAACTGTATGCAGGGCTTTAAGAACCCATGGGAGCGGAGAAAACGGACAGAAGGCATATAATATACTTTATAATGCAGGTGATGATGTTGCTGGGGAGGACGATGGGGACAATACAGTTTACAATCCGTTAAAATACTATAATTATCTAATCGGGCAAAATTCAAGACTGGATGAGCTTCAAGCAGCAATATTGAGAATAAAGTTAAAAGAATTAGATAAATGGAACGATGCCAGAAGAGAAAATGCCAAGTTTTATAATGAACAACTGAGGGAAACAAAACTTGTAGTCCCTTTTGAAGATGAGGATGTAAAACATGTATATCATCTGTACATACTTCAATCGGAAAATCGTCCGGAATTAGTAAATCATCTAAAAGAACAGGGTATAGCAACAGGTGTGTATTATCCGGTGCCGTTGCATCTTCAGAAGGCATACAAAGATTTGGGATATAAAGTAGGGGATTTACCTAATGCAGAATATCTATCACATAGAACTTTTGCAATACCGATATTTGCAGAACTGACAGATGAAGAAAAAGAATATATCATGGAAAAAATAGTGGAATTTGGTGTATAGGATGAAGAATGAAGATTATTTTGTTCATGAATCCTCTTATATAGATGAGCCCTGTAAAATAGGAAAGGGAACCAAGATATGGCACTTTTCTCATATAATGAAGGATTCTGAAATAGGAGAAAATTGCAATATTGGTCAAAATGTATTTATATCACCTAACGTAATAATAGGGAATAATGTGAAGATCCAAAACAATGTGTCCGTATATACAGGAGTAATCTGTGAGGATGATGTGTTTTTAGGGCCGTCTTGTGTACTCACAAATGTAATAAATCCGAGAAGTTTTATAGAGAGAAAGGATGAATATAAAAAGACTATAGTAAAAAGAGGGGCTACCATAGGGGCTAATGCTACCGTAGTTTGTGGTTATGATATAGGAAGGTATGCTTTTATCGGTGCAGGAGCAGTAGTTACGAAGGATGTTCCCGATTATGCATTGGTAGTGGGGAATCCTGCCAAAATAGTGGGATATGTATGTGAATGTGGGAATAGATTAAAAAATAATATTGATCAATATAAATGTATTTCTTGTAATAAGGAATATACATTTGTCAATGGAAATCTAAAATTAAAGGGGTAATTAGGGTGGACAACAGCGAAGTAAAAAACAATTTGTTACAGAAAATAAAAACCAAATCAGCCGTAGTTGCCGTTATTGGGTTAGGATATGTCGGGCTGCCTTTGGCAGTAGAAAAAGCTAATGCGGGATATAAAACTATCGGCTTTGATGTACAGGAAAAGAAAGTAAAAATGGTCAACGAAGGCCATAATTACATAGGGGATGTAGTGGATGATGAATTAGAGGACTTAGTTAAAAGAGGGTTATTGTCGGCTACTACCGATTTTTCAATAGTCAAAGATGCGGATTTCATAGCAATATGTGTCCCCACGCCTCTGGATGAATACCAACAACCAAATATAAGTTATGTAAAAAATTCTACTATAGATATATCTAAATACTTAAAAAGAGGTTCAATTGTGGTGTTGGAAAGCACTACTTATCCCGGAACTACAGAGGAATTGCTTTTGCCAATATTAGAGGAAGGTTCAGGATTAAAATGTGGTAAAGATTTCTTTCTGGCATATTCGCCTGAAAGGGTAGATCCGGGAAATAAACAATATAAAACAAAGAACACCCCAAAGGTAGTAGGAGGGGTAGGAAGAGATTCTACGGAAATAGCGGCTGCCATGTATAATTCGGTCTTGGATAATTCTGTTCATGAAGTGTCATCGCCAAGGGTAGCTGAGATGGAAAAGATACTCGAAAATACATATAGAAATATTAATATTGCCTTAGCAAATGAAATGGCAATAATATGTGAAAGAATGGGAATAAGTGTGTGGGAAGTAATAGATGCGGCTAGAACTAAACCCTATGGTTTTCAGGCCTTTTATCCCGGTCCGGGGGTTGGAGGGCATTGTATACCTTTGGACCCCTATTATTTAGCGTGGAAAACAAGGGAATATGATTATCATACTAAACTGATAGAAACATCGGG
>CAZGUI010000176.1:0-2690 GCA_964528875.1 uncultured Bacteroides sp.
TGGAGAATATGACTTCTTGTTGAACTCTGACAAGCAGTTAGACCTCTTGAACAAATGTTTTATAGTATTCGAAATTGATGCCATAAAAGGTGCGCCCGTCAAGGCTGCATAAGAAATGTCCTTTGGCAAGGACTAGGTTAGTGTTCTTTGAAAAACCTATCATCACTCGGCTTATCTGAAAGGGAAATTAACCAGACAGGGAGTGTAGCATGCCGAGAAAGCCATAAGTCAGCTAGTTATCAGGTTGCGACTGAATGGGGTGATGAAAAGACAGTTATGAGGATAAAATCTGTATTGATTGAACGATAATCCAAGCGGTATTACGCGTACCTGCGACGTTAAGATAACTATACTCGTCGTACTGTGGTTCACTTTTTCCAGTCTTTGAGGAGGAAGTGCAAGGACTAATCACAGCGCAACTACAATATGTAGTAAAGGATGAAAGTCGTATCCGACACTCTGTCGTGCCAGAGACTATGTATAGTCTCCTAGTTCTTTATGTATGCAAACGGGGATTACCTATAACAGAATGCCAGTTGTAAGGCTATGGGGTTTGCCCCTGAATATCTGGAGTGGTAACGGAGCCTCCGTAGTAGTCCGAGCAGAATAACGACCTGCACATGGCAAAGGGAGGCAGCTAAAGTAGTTTTAATACAATTAACGAAAAATGTGAGAGACATTATGAGAAATTCAGAAAGAGTATTAAACAGTCTTGCAAAACACAGCAAGCATTCAGCCTACAAATATGAAAGGCTCTATCGTGTTTTGTTCAATGAAGAGATGTATTATGTTGCTTATCAACGCATATATGCAAAACCAGGCAACATGACACCAGGTTCTGACGGAAAAACTATTGACGGAATGAATCTGGCTCGAATTGAAAAACTGATACAATCGTTGAAAGATGAAAGTTATCAGCCCCAACCCTCAAAAAGGATGTATATACCAAAGAAAAATGGGAGAATACGTCCATTGGGAATACCAGCTTTTGATGATAAGCTAGTGCAAGAAGTAATAAGAATGATTCTCGAAGCCATTTATGAAGGACAGTTTCAAAATTGTTCTTACGGCTTTAGACCCAAGCGAAGTTGCCATACTGCACTGAGCCAAATTCAGAAGTCATTCAATGGTGCAAAATGGTTCGTAGAGGGAGATATAAAAGGGTTTTTCGACAATATTAGTCATGATGTGATGATTGATATTTTGAAAGAACGCATCTCTGACGAACGATTTATTCGCCTGATAAGAAAATTTCTAAATGCAGGGTATATCGAAGATTGGAAATTCCATAAGACCCATAGTGGTACACCACAAGGTGGTATTGTTAGTCCAATATTAGCTAATATTTATTTAGAAAAATTGGATAAATATATGATGGAATATATCCGAGAGTTTGACAAAGGGGAAAATCGCAGAACAAATAAAGAGCGTATTCAATATGAATATGGGAAACGGCTCGCTGTGGTGAAACTAAAAAATGTAAGTGACAAAGATGAAAGAAAAATCATTATTAAACAGATCAAGGCTTTTGACAAGGAAAGATCCTTAATCTCATGTGGAGACGAAATGGATTGCGATTACAGAAGAATGAAATATGTGAGATATGCTGATGATTTTCTGATTGGAATAATTGGGAGTAAGGAAGACGCAATAAGAATTAAAGAGGATGTAAAGAATTTTCTTCAATCCAAACTAAAACTTGAGTTGTCAGACGAAAAAACTCTTATTACCCACAGCGAAAAATCTGCCAAATTTCTTGGATATGAAATCTATGTTCGCAAATCCAATCTTACCAAAAGAAATAAGATTAATCGTATAAGGAGAGCCTTTAATAAAAAAGTGTATCTCAAACTGACTACGGATGTTATGAAGAATAAATTGCTTGAATATGGTGTGTTAGAAATCAAAATACACAATGGAAAAGAGCAGTGGAAGCCCAAAGCCCGTATCCAGTTCATAAACAACGACGACTTAGAGATATTGGAAAGGTATAACTCTGAAATCAGAGGTTTCTACAATTATTATTCAATAGCCAATAACTGTTCGGTAATGAGTGCCTTTAAATACATTATGGAATATAGTATGTATAAAACTTTTGCTTGTAAATATCGGACATCTGTTGTAAAGATATGCCGTAAGTATAAGAAAAACAATGTATTTACTGTAATCTTTAAAAACAAGAAAGGTGAAAATAAAATCAGAGTCTTTTATAACGAAGGTTTCAAACGAAAGAACTCCAACTATCACTCATGGGTGGATAATCTTACAGCACAATTCAGCACTACCACTACTAGTTTGATTGACAGACTAAAAGCTAACGTGTGTGAATTGTGTGGAGCAACGGATAAAAATTTAGATATGCACCATGTGCGGAAACTCAAAGGTTTGGACAATAAAAAGCCGTGGGAAAAACATATGATTGCAAGAAAACGAAAAACCATTGCACTCTGTAGGAGTTGCCACAAATTGACTGATATTGGAAAGAAAGACTGATACATTAGTGGAGAGCCGTATACGCGGGAACGTGTACGTACGGTTCGGAGGCGAGTGCTTGGAAACCGACCATAGTAATATGATACGGCGCTGGGTGCTTAGCCTACATCACAAAATCCTCTTCCCAATAGTTACAATCATAATTATGGAAACCTTTATCAACAAGATGAGAAGGTTGAAAGGTATTCGCAAAATGA
>CAZGUI010000177.1:0-1188 GCA_964528875.1 uncultured Bacteroides sp.
AACCAGGTGTGGTCAATAGATATTACCTATTGCAGGATGAAACATGGCTTTATGTATCTGGTTGCGATTATAGACTGGTATTCTCGCTACATTGTTGGTTTTTCATTATCAAATACGCTTGAAAAGACATCAGTAATAGAGACAATCAAGAAAGCTATCGGCCGGCACGGAACACCAGAGATCATGAATTCGGATCAAGGCTCTCAGTTTACGAATGATGAATACATTAGCCTTTTAAAGGATAACCGTATAAAAATATCAATGGATGGCAAAGGCAGAGCCTTGGATAATCAAAGGATTGAGCGATTCTTCCGCTCTTTCAAATGGGAGAAGCTTTACTTGGAAGAATACGAAACCGGCCACCAGCTCAGGGAAATGGTACACGAATATATTGGACACTACAACAACAAAAGACCGCATCAGTCCTTGCATTATAAGACACCTGCCGAATACCACTTTGGTGACAGAGAGCAGTTATCTGCTGCAGGATAAAACCTTGGGACTCTGTCCCAAACCCTGTCCTCGCCGGATGGCAGCCGGTCTGTATAAACAGACCGGGGGACAAAAGAATGTACCGCCAGGGACGTCAAGGGTCTTCGATGAACGAGCAAAAACCGCTCGCCCTTGACATCCACCAACAATGTTCGCTTATTTTTACAATATACAAATTTCAAGAGAGGAGAATCTAACTTGGAAAACTGAAAATATTGTCTTGACAACGGGGGGCATCATAAATTACCCATCACACTTACAGTATCTGGGATTATTATTTTTGTTAATTTATTTTCTATAAATGCTCTTTGTTTTATTTATTCCTACATATGCTGCAAATTTAGCACTTTATATTCATCTTCCCAAACATTAGAATAAAAATTCCTACTAACTTTCTCCTGATATATTATCAAGGATTCAATCATCTAATCAGCTTCATCTTTGCTACCATTAGCAATGTTTTCTTTAATATATAAGCCTATATCTGCAGCAGTGAAATCTGAAGAAAATTTTTCTAAGAATGGATCCACAATTTTCGGTCTTATTTTTCTAACAGTTTCTTTTGCTTCTTCCAGAGACTCATCTGCTAAATTTTCAATAGCTTCTTCTGGTTCTTTAATATCTTCTTTTAATGTATAAGCTTCATCATTTCTCGGGTTTTCTGATGTACTTGTACAAGCCAGAGTAGTTTAAATT
>CAZGUI010000177.1:1198-2690 GCA_964528875.1 uncultured Bacteroides sp.
CTGTTTCCCATTATTTCTTCTAATGTAAAATATTCAAAAAGATCTATATTTTTAATAAAAATGGATTCTCCAATATCTGTACTCTCATTTAAGTGCAAGCCTATCCCTGTATCTGATATTGAAAATTCTGGTAAACTTTCTATTTTTACTCCCGTTAATTCTTCTACAAAATCTCGGATAAAATTAAAATCCACATCAAGATAATCTTCTAATGTCACATATCTTTCCTCCAAATAATCTAAAGCTCTATACATAACTATATACTCATAATCATCATTAGAATCCGTCAAACCAATGGATCCAGTATAGAAAATATATCTATTATTTTGTAAGTATGATTTCATTTCGAAATTAAAAGATTTATCTTCTACTAAGCTCTCAATAAAGATTTCTGTGTCTAACCTTATTAAGTTATTTATTCTATTTTGTTTTTCAATATCTGAAGGCATACTTACTTCTATAATTTCATATTCTCCATTATCATTTTCAACTATTTTCTTGCCAATATAATTATTAGATTTCAATCCAAAGTGTAAGTTTTTATCAATAATCTCCACGATGTCCATAATATTCCCTACTTCTATTAAGTCAATATCTTGGATGATTTTTTCAAGTCTACTCTCTGGGTATTTTGATTTTAATTCCATTAAAGATTTATATTCTTTGCTATTTTTCTCTTCATAGTGATTGATATATCTGCCTTGAGACCCAACTAAAAGTTTACCCAATAAAGACCTATATAATTCATTTCCCTCCATTTGGATAAAAGTAGAGTTCTTATTTTTTAAAATTTCTTCAATTATCATTATATCCTTTGAAAGCCCTTCTACATCAAATTCGTACCTATCATACTCGTAATAATTAACTTTTTTATTAATTTCTATTATTTTTCTAAAATCATCAGATAAATAAGAAGAGTACTCTATTAAATCATTCCAGTTTATAGCAATATTCAAATAATCCCTTTGGTCCTCAAGTATTAAAAAACTATCTATTAATTCAGTATAATCCTCTTTTATAAAGTTATCTTGAATATTATCAAGCTTAGACTTCTCAAAGTCTCCTTCCATGTCATTGTAAAAAGCCTTTAAGTATTTCTCTCCTTCAATGACATACATAAAATCCTCTTTTGTTTGATTTTGGTATATTAGTAGCCACTGAAACATTTTATCAGCTTCATCTTCACTAGTATCACCAATGTTATCCCTAATATATATTCCTATGGCCTGAGCCGTAACATAGGGAGAAGAAAGATTTCCTAAAAATGAGTCTTCAATCTTTTCTCTTGATTTTCTAATAGGTTCACCCTCTGTTGCTTTAATAGGTTCTACTTCTTCCACTTCACTAGTTCCTACTTCACCCAGTTTAGTAGCTTCTTCTTTGGATATGTCCATTTCCTCGCTACCAATATTTTTAGAGGTACTTCTACAAGCAGTAGTCATTACTGATATAATTAGTATTATAATAAGTAAAGCTTTTGATTTTTTCATCT
>CAZGUI010000178.1:0-2682 GCA_964528875.1 uncultured Bacteroides sp.
CAGCTTGATCAGCTTGCTTTTTACCGTCAGCATTCCAGACAGGGATTGCTATTGGACTGCCCTGACCTGAAGCTATTACTGTAGAACTTACAATATAAGCCTCGGTATCATTAGTGAGGACATTGACAATAGCTGCTGCTCCAAGACCAACTGCCCCAGCACCTAGAGAACCTCCGTAGCTATTGGTTTCATTCAGGGACTGGGCTAATATATAGATGTTATTTCCAGCAGTCACATTAGCATCAGCCACATAAGCTGAAACTGTGTTATTGATTATGTTTATAATAAGCGTTGCTGAACCAGCCGTACCTGAACCTAAGCTGCCACTTGCTCCAATAGTGCTTATACTAGCGGCTGACTTACTCTGGATTTCAATATTATTTCCTGCCTTTAAGACAGCTTGTGCTAAAGCAGAATCCTTATCTACATAAGCTTTAATGGTATTGGATATCTGGTTATAAGCCGCTGCTGCACCTAAGCCTTGAGAACCAGAAAAATTAACCTGGCCTGATACTGATTTGATAGTGGAATTATCCGAAGCTAAAAGCTTGATATTTCCTCCTGTTAATATGCCTCCTATTTCATTACCTACGGTGAGATTAGAAGAGGTAACATAGGCTAGGATGTTATTTTCTATAAGGTTAAAGGAAACTGAAGCTCCTAAGGATTCCCCTCCAGCAGCTCCAGCTGCTGCGGATACAGATTCTATCCCTGCTAAGTTTTTAGCTTCTATAATAATATTCTCGCCTGCCTTAAGGACTGAATCTAATACAAAAGCCTGGTAATTATTATCAATATAGTTAACCGCTATAGCTATTCCTACAGAGCCAAAGCCGCCACCAGCAACTGACCCAGCAACAGATTGAATATTAGTCAGTTTTTCTGGACTGTTTTTGCTTGCTGTTTCTAGATTGCTGGCACTACCCTCATCATTTGCCCCACCATCAAAAGTGGAGACCTCGCCTGATTCTGATTTTACTTGCAAGGCACTCTTAGGGATAGTGGTCCTCACTTCAGTCAAAGCCTGGACTTTTATATCCTTCTTAGCTTCAAGGTCACTCTTATCGATATAGGCCGAAATTCCAGTATTTATATAGTTGACAGAAACTGAACCTTGCCACCCTGCTCCACCAACTGCGACACCAGCACTTATATTGAAAATAGCTGTGTTATCCTTAGCAGTAAGTCTAATAGAACCATCAGTGGACCTAACCGTGGCATTCTCAATAAAGGCCCTAACCTTGCTATTATCATTAAATGTTGGTTTATTATAGGTAAATTCATCATCTTCATTTTTATACTCTTGATTGTTTTTAGCTGGATTACCATTCTCTAGTGTGCCTTCGCCAATGAAGACTATAGCTACCGAAGCACCCGCACCGACACCACCACCAGAAATGCTACCCGCAATAACGCTGATGGCAGAACGGTCTATGGCGTCTAATGTAATGTCACCTTTAGCGGTAACTGTCTTATTGACACCAGTATCGTTTTTAATGAATGCTGCAGTATCGCTATAAATCCAGTTGACAGATACCGCACCATTAGCTCCTACAATGGCACCGCCACCAGCTGCACTAATAGACTTTATTATAGAATTAGCATCGGCTATAATAATAATTTCGCCAGCTGATGACTGGACATCTGAATTCAAGATATAAGCCTGAACCAGCTGGGGATTTCCAGCAGTCCCGATATAGTTGACCGCTACCGAAGCCCCAACAGCTGCGTAGTAACCTCCTGCTACTGTGCCAGCTATGGAAGCAATTTCAGCATAATCATAGGCTAGCAGCTTAATATCTTGGTCAGCCGTAACTGTTGAAGAAACAATATAAGCCTCTACTTGATTATTGATAGAGTTTATAGCTACCGAGCCATTAACTCCTACTTGCCCACCGCCACCGCTGGCAGAGAGGGAATTTATACTAGCATCATTTAAGGCTGTAAGGTTAAGACCTTGGCTTCCTGATGCTAGAACTGAATTATCTATACTTGCCAAATAAGAGTTGGATATATGGTTGACAGCTAGGGCGATGCCTACACCAGCTACTCCCCCTCCGCTTACAGTGCCAGCCAGAGATTGAATGGTTGAGCCTTGCGAGAGAGCCTCCAGTACAATATCATTTTTTACTGTAATCGTAGAATTCAAGATTTGAGCCCCGACATTGCTATAGGAATAATTGACCGATACTGAACCCTGGACACCAGCAGTGCCGCCCACAGCCGCACCTGCCGATATAGACTTAATGCTGTTCTCGGCTAAGGCCTTTAGTTGTAAAGAACCTGCCAGGGACTTGACTGTAGAATTATCAATATAGATCCTGATTTTACTGGTTTTTGTAAAATTAGTTTCCTCGTAATCATAATCCGCCTCTTGAACTTCATAGCTGGCAGAGGCTTCAGATTCATCGTATTGTCTATTAGCTATATACTTATCAAAAGAGGAAATATCTCCATTACCTATATAGGATATAGCAATAGCGGCTCCTACAGATGCGGTACCAGCACCTGCTACATTGCCAGCAGCTACATATATGGTTGAATTGTCAGTGGCACTTAGGCTGATATCGCCTTGGGCACTGACTAGACTACAATCCTTGATATAGGCGGCAATATCATTATTGATAAAGTTTAGGGAAACCGCTCCAAATACTGCCGTATTGCTACTGCCACCACCGGCAG
>CAZGUI010000179.1:0-2678 GCA_964528875.1 uncultured Bacteroides sp.
GATCAATACGGTGTATCAGAGGCAAGTGCAATAGCCCGAGATGAAGGAATAATAATCAATGGGCGCACCAATATTCAACCTCAAAAATGGTTTGAAACCATTGGGGCTGCCAGTGGATTACCTCAATACTACACATACAGTGCAACGAATCTTCGCTTACAAGAAGCACATATTGGTTACACCATCCCTCGTCGATTGTTAGGTAATGTCTGCGATATCAATATCTCACTCGTTGGACGCAATCTATGGATGATATATTGTAAAGCTCCATTCGACCCTGAATCTGTAGCTACTACAAACAATTACTATCAGGGTATTGACTACTTTATGATGCCAAGTACACGTAACCTTGGATTTAATGTAAAGATTAACTTCTAAAACTATGAATCACATGAAAAAAATAAGATATTATCTAATTACAACCCTTATCCTGTTGTCACTGGTCTTTATTGTAGGTTGTATGGATGCCGATATCAACCGCAATAAATATGAGGTCAACGATGACGAGATAGATCGCCAAAATTATGCGTTGGGTTCCACCATTAAAGGACTTCAAGGATTAGTTATTCCCACACAAGAGCACTTATATCAATTTGTTGAGGCTATGTGTGGTGGAGCTTATGCCGGCTATTTTGGAGAAACTCGTACAGGATGGTTGGAAAAGTACTCTACTTACAACCCGAAGGTGGACTGGCTCAAAGCACCTTTCACAGATGTACTGTCCGAAACTTATCCAAAGTACTATCAAATTCTCAATCGGGATTCTTCTATTGGACTAGCTTTGGCTAAGATTCTTAGAGTAACCATTATGCATCGGGTAACCGACATCTATGGACCGATTCCTTATAGTAGCTTGTCTACTTCCGACGGAGCCATGCCCAGCGAAGGATTAAACTCTCCTTACGATTCACAACAGCGTGTTTATCAACAGATGTTTAAAGAACTGGACGAGGCTGATGCTGTACTGGCAGAGTTTCAAACGAAAGGTAAAAGTGGATTTGAGAAGTTGGACGATGTCTATTTTGGAAATTTACATCAATGGCGTCTTTTCTTGCACTCCTTACAACTCCGTATGGCAATGCGGTTATGTTATACGGATATGGCAGGTGAGGCACAAAAAATTGCAGAAAAAGCAGTAGCTTCAGGTGTAATTGAAAAGAATGAAGACAATGCCTTGCTTCATGTGCTTGAAAACCGTTCTGCACTTTGTTTCAACGATTGGAGTGATTATCGGGCGGGAGCCGATTTAATTTGCTATATGAATGGATATAAAGATCCTAGACGAGCCAAATATTTCACCACTGTGAAACTTTTGGAAAAGGATGTTTATGTAGGTATGCGGATTGGAATAAACTATACAGGAAGTGATGATAACCTGATAAAAGGACACTCCAACCGATTGATAACTGCCACCGATCCTTATGTTTGGTTGACTGCTTCAGAAGTCTCTTTTCTACGTGCAGAAGGAGCTTTACGCAAATGGAATATGGGAGGAGATGCTCAAAACTTTTATGAAACAGGAGTACGATTGTCATTCGAGGAAAATGGAGTTAAAGGTGTTGATGAATATTTGAAAAGCCTTTCCCTTCCGGAGTCATATCAAGCTTTAGTAGCAGGTTCCCCAGCCAACTCTCCCTCCAACATTACCGTAAAATGGAACGAAAGTGGAGAGTCTGCCTTCGAAGAAAATTTGGAACGAATCATCACCCAAAAGTGGATCGCTATTTATCCCAACGGCATAGAGGCGTGGAGTGAGCATAGACGCACACATTATCCTAAACTGTTCCCTGTAGAGGTAAACAAAGGAAAAAACGTAAGTACAGAAGCCGGAATGCGCCGTTTAATGTATCCTGCAGAAGAATATACTCAAAATGCTACCCATATAGAGTCAGCCATTCAATTATTGATACAGGAAAGTAGCAATAATAAAGGAGGTGATACTGGAGGAACACACGTTTGGTGGGACAAAAAACCGAACCTATAAGAACCCTTAATAAAATCAATATTATGAAACTTAAAAATATACTAGTCAACTTTCTGCTTGTTATTGCTCTTTTTATCACAACGGGGTGTTTAGTTACCTCGTGCGACGACTGGACAGAACCGGAGGCTGTACGCTATGAAACCATTATACCGGATCAGCAAAACCCCGAACAGTATGCCTTGTACACGCAGGCCATTCGTAATTTCAAGGAAAGGGAACACTCTATTGTTTGTGTTCGTTTTGCTAATGGAAGTTCAGATGGAGGAGAAAAAGACTTTCTACGTGCACTACCTGACAGTATTGATGCTGTTATTTTAGAACATCCGGAAACATTATCTACAATGGATCTTGATGATTGCTTAATGCTTCAACAAAACTTTAGTACAAAGATTCTCTATGGGTTCAACTTAACGAACATCAAGAAAGATGCTTCAGTCAATTCAAAAGAACTAAATGATTTACTCTCTTCGGAATTAGATAAAATGATAACAAGTATAGAGGAAAATGAATTAGACGGTGCATCCATTCTTTATCATGGAGAGATTGATCTAAACAATAGTGAAGTAGCTACAATACATCAAGTACTATTTGAAAAAATTGCATCTTTGGTACAATCAGGAAAAACACTCTTTTTCGAGGGGAATCCACTTTTTATTCCACAGAAAAACAGAGATCTTTTTTCTTTGTATGTTTT
>CAZGUI010000180.1:0-2607 GCA_964528875.1 uncultured Bacteroides sp.
ATGAAGAAAACAATCAACATAATGACATTTATCTTGTTTATGAAAACGGTATTAATATCTCTGTGCAAGAAAATTCTGATTTGAATGAAGGCGGAATCTATACCTTTAAAGATGTGGGATCTGAAGGTTCGTATATATTTGAATCAGATTTAAATTTGGGTGATGCAGCTTTTAAAGGTAACGAGGATTTTTCGGGGGTTATTGATGGACAAAACCATACATTGTCTAATGTTCATCTCAAATTATCTTTTTCCAAGAAAGATTCTATACAGGGTGCCTATGGTGCATTATTTAGTTCAATGACGAATGCAATAGTAAAAGATATTACTTTTAAAGATATGACATTAGAAATATCCGCCCCTCCTGGTGTTGATGTGACGGCAGCAGTTTTCGCTTTAGCTGCGGACAATTGTACTTTTGAAAATGTTTCAATTGATGGTCTAAACATCATTTCTGGTTCTGGCGATAATGGTAGAGCTGACTATAGTATTTCAGAGTTTATATTAGACGATACAGGTTCGACTACAAACAATGTGACGGTGACAAATGTTACTTATGATGTCTCAGAATTTGCTGAAATAATACCTGCGTTTTAATATTTGTTAGAATAAGTTTGTATATTTTTTGTTTTTATTTCACCAAGTTGAAATAAAAAATTAATATAATAAGATCTTTTTATATTAAAAAGAAAAAATTAAAAGGAGAAAAGAGATGAAAAAAAATTTTACGAAAAAACTCATGGCTCTCATTTTGATTGGCGTCATGGTTCTTGGACTTGCCGCTTGTGGCAGTACTAATAATGGCACTGACGAGTCTAAAGAATCTGTTGCTCAAACGGAATCAAAAGCTGATTCTGAATCAAAAGAAACGAAGTCTGAGGAAGAGGCAGAAGCAGAAAAACCTGCGGTTTCTGAAACAGTTACAAAAGACACTCCATTTGTTATCGGTACAAGTACATTAGATGGAAAATTTAGTGAATTCTTTCATACATCAGCATATGATCGTTATGTAGTCGAATTAACTTCAATGTATTTGTTAGCTAGTGATAAAAATGCAGAACCTATTGCTAATGATGAAAAACCATCTTATGCCCAATCTTTTACCACAGAAGTTGCAGATGATAATAGTTCAACAGTCTATACTTTTGTATTAAAGAATGACGCAGTGTTTTCTGATGGCACTCCAGTCACAATTGACGACTTATTATTCAATTTTTATGTCTATTCTGATCCCTATTATGACGGCTCAAGCACAATATACGCCTTGGATATAGATGGCTTGGCTGAATATCGTCTACAAACCTCAACAGAAATGGTTGAAGTTGGTGATGATATTTTAGCAGCTGGTATCAGCGGAGAAGCTGGTGAAGATCCTGTTTTAGGTTCTGGTTTAACGGTAGCAACAGCAGAACAACAACAACAATTCTGGGCATACTTAGACGAAGCTGGTGCCAACTTTGCTCAAGAGATTACTGATTTTGTTGTAAACAATTATTTGAATGATGATTATGTTGAATCTGCTTTACCTGGATTTACAGTTGATGAAGTTAAATCAAGTGAAACATTGCAAACTGCTTTTGGTATGGCTATGTGGGGTTTTGGTGAATTAGAAGACAAAACCTTTACTGATGGTTCTGGCAATGAATACGATTTAAGCGATGCAACAACGACATTAGATGGCAATGTTTATTGGCAAAATCTCGTGGATGCCTATGGTTATGATCTAGAAGGTCTTAACGGTGAACAAGCTGGTGAAAAGAATGTTGAAGATTATGTTGCTGATTTATTTTATCAAAATGAAGGCAGCGTAGCTGGCGGCGTAGCTAGCATAACTGGTATTACAACTTCTACAGTAACGGGTGATGACGGCGAAGAGCATGATGCCTTAGTGGTTACCTTAAACGGTATTGACCCTACAGCAATCTTCAAATTAGCAGGCATACCTATTTCACCGAAAGCTTATTACAGCGAAGGATATGAAGGCGAAGTTAATGAATTTGGCGTAAATCCTAATAATGCAGATTTCATGACTTTTTTAAAGACCAAAAACGACAACCCAGTAGGGGCAGGTCCTTATATCTTTGATAGCTATAAAGATAATGTTGTGACAATGAAGGCAAATCCAAATTTCATCTTGGGTGAACCAAAGATCCCTGTAGTACGTTTCCAAGTTTTGGAACAAGGTTCCGAATTAGATGCGTTAAAGACTGGTACAGTTCACTTTGCTGAGCCAAGTGCTTCACAACAAATCGTATCTGACATTTCGAGTGGTTCAGGTGATTATTCTAAATTAGATTATATTTTAGTAGATAATGATGGTTACGGTTATATTGGCATAAATTCACAAGCTATTCCTGATTGGAATGTCCGTAAAGCCCTTGCTCATTCATTTGATATTGAATCAGCCGTCGAAAACTATTACGGCGAATTGGCTTCTGTTAATAATCGTACGATGACGAAAGTTCAATGGGCTTATCCAGATAATCCAGAAGCTCTTTATCCATTTGATGAAACAGGAGAAACTTCAAAACAATTATTATTGGATGCTGGTTATGTTTATGATGAAGCTGAAAATGAAATGCAATATCCTGCAGATCACGAAAAAGCT
>CAZGUI010000181.1:0-2607 GCA_964528875.1 uncultured Bacteroides sp.
GTGATATTCTTAAAAGGTTGTGGGGAAATAATGAATTGTAAAAAAGGTTCCAACTGTCCAACTGTCCAACCGTCCAACAAAAAATCTATATATAGCAGATTTTTCAAAAGACCAATGGATTTTATTTTATCGTTATGTGCAATTATTGTGTTAGCACCTGTTTTACTGATAATAGCAATACTTGTGAAAATTAAATTAGGTAGCCCGGTGCTGTTTAGACAAAAGCGCCCAGGCTTAAATGAGGAAATATTTACTCTTTATAAGTTTAGGACAATGACAGATGAACGGGATGAAAATGAAGAGTTATTGCCTGATAGTGACAGATTAACTAAATTTGGGAGGTTTTTAAGGAGCACAAGTCTGGATGAATTACCAGAGCTTTTTAACATATTGAAAGGCGATATGAGTATAGTGGGGCCGAGGCCATTATTGGTACAGTATCTGGAACTTTATAACGAACATCAAAAACGTAGGCATGAGGTTAGACCGGGACTGTCAGGGCTGGCACAAGTTAGTGGACGAAATGCGATTAGCTGGGAAGACAAGTTTAATTTGGATGTTGAGTATGTAGAAAATATAAGTTTCATTGGTGATTGGAAAATTATTTTTCTTACATTAAAGAAAGTATTTTTTAAAGAAGGTATTAATTCCGAATCTGTGGTGACAATGGAAATGTTTGACGGAAGCAAAGCAACTGATAAATATTAGGATAGGGTGGGCTTATGAACAATAAACTTCTAATAATAGGGGCAAGTGGCCATGGTAGGGTTGTCGCAGATATAGCAAGAAAAATGAATAAATGGGAAGAGATTGTTTTCTTAGATGATGATGAAAATATTCAATCACCGATGCCAATAAAGGTTATTGGAAAATCAAATGATGCTTTTATATATATTAATGGTTATGACATATTTGTGGCAATCGGTAACAATGAAGTAAGGGAAAAAATTCAAAACCAGCTTAAATTAGCCGGAGCAAACATTCCTACATTAATTCATCCTAGTGTAATTATCGGTGCAAAGGTTGAGGTAGGAATCGGAACAGTAGTGATGGCCGGGGTGGTTATCAATTGTTATAGTACCATAGGTCAGGGTTGTATTATCAATACAGGTGCTGTGATAGATCACGATAATGTTATTGAAGATTATGTTCATATTTCGCCAGGAGTGCATTTGGCCGGGGCCGTGAGGGTTGGTAGAGGTTCATGGATTGGCATTGGAAGTGTAGTTAGTAATAACATAAACATCATCAGTGGTTGCAAAGTTGGTGCGGGTACTGTGGTGATTAAGGATATAGCTGAACCCGGGACATATGTTGGGGTTCCGGCGGTGAGAATTTAGAAAATGAACAAGAAGATATGGATATGGAATCATTACGCAACAAATATGTATTTTGATAAGGCTGGAAGACATTATTGGTTTGCTGAAAATCTAATAGATTCAGGGTATAAGCCTACAATTTTTTGTGCGTCAACGAATCATTTCTCTAACAACAATGTTGATACAAAGGGTGAAAAATACATTCAAAAAACAGTGAACGAAATTCCATTCGTTTTTGTAAATACTCCAAACTATAAAGGAAATGGAAGCAAGCGAATATTTAATATGATTGCTTTTTATAGAAATTTATTTTCTGTTTCTAAACATTATTCGGGACTAAATAGTAAACCGGATATTATACTCGCTTCCAGTGTTCATCCCCTTACCTTAGTAGCGGGAATAAGAATTGCAAAGAAATTTGGCACACCCTGTATTTGTGAAGTGCGAGATTTGTGGCCAGAAGCAATTTTTACATTTGATAAAGTTAGAGAAAAAAGTCTCCTCGGGAAAATACTTACAACAGGAGAACATTGGATTTATAGAAAAGCAGATGCACTTATCTTTACCAAGGAAGGCGATACGGATTATATTAAAGAAAGGAAATGGGACACTGCTCAAGGTGGGGATATTGACCTAGAGAAAACTCATTATATAAACAATGGCATTGATATAGATGAATTTAATGATAATAAAGAAAAACATATTTATAATGATATAGATTTAAATAATAAAGACACCTTCAAAATTCTTTATACCGGTTCCATGGGAAAGGCCAATGAATTAATTTATGTAATAAAAACAGCTGAAAGAATTAAAGAATTAGGAATTAATGATATTAAGTTTATTTTATTTGGTGATGGATACCAAAGAGAAGAATTAGAAGAATATGCAAAAAACAATGGTTTAGGTAATGTAATATTCAAAGGGAAAGTTGAAAAAAAATATATTCCCAATATTTTAAGTAAATCAAATTTAAATATTTTTACAGGAAAATATATCTATTTATATAAATACGGTTTAAGTTTAAACAAAATGTTTGATTACTTCGCATCGGGCAAACCAACCTTATCGAATATAGAATGTGGCTATGATATGCTTGAGAAATATGATTGCGGAATAACTGTGGGGGGTGGTTCGTCGGAAGATCTAGCAGAAGGGGTACTTAAATTTTACAATATGCCCCGGGATGGATATAACAGGTATTGCAGAAATGCATTAAAAGCGGCAGAAGACTTTGATTTTAAATTATTGACTGATAAATTAGAAAAAATAATTTTAGAATTATGCC
>CAZGUI010000182.1:0-2588 GCA_964528875.1 uncultured Bacteroides sp.
TCTCTTTAGCTAGAGCTGCTACAGCCTCCATCATAGGACGTGGGCCACAAGTATATACTTTATCAAAAGCTTCCTTCCTAAATACGCTGTGATGCGTCACAAACCCTTTTTCGCCATCACTGCCATCTTCCGTTGTGGTGAAAACACGACCAAACTTTTTGAAATCATTAATTTGCAATAAATCTTTGTTTGTTCTGGCTCCTAATAGGAATGTTGGAGTAAATCCTTGTTTTTTAAGTACAGCACCCAGGAATAAAAGAGGAGCTACTCCCACACCACCACCAACTAATAACAGTGATTCTGAGGTGTCCTGAGGTATAGTGAATGCAGATCCTAAAGGAAATAGAGTGTTTATAGTTCCTCCAACCTTAATTTCTGCTAATTTCTCAGTCCCTTTTCCTACTTTTTGAATTAAAAACCAGACCTCATTTTTGTCATAATCCACGTAATTAATAGATATCGGGCGTCGGAGCATAACTTTAGGTTCATTATCTACTCGTAATTGAGCAAACTGACCGGGAAACATAGGAGGTAATTTACTTTCATGAGTAGTGATAAGTAAAACATAGTTGGCATTTAATTCCACACGATGCTTAACCTCTAAGTCTAAAATTGTTTTATTCATTGTAAAGAAACGTGTTATTTTTTCGATGTACAAAGATACAACCAAAATCAGTGATAAACAGATGAAAATATATTATTTGTCACCTTTATAGACCTCAAAGGTATTATCATCGAAAAATATTCTTATTTCAACAATTTTCCGAGATGGCTTCTCTATGTATTTAACTCGCTGAGTAGCAGGTGTATTAACTTCTTTTTGAGGATATTCTAATGGTGTTTCCTTGCGATTTTCAAAACCTCCTAGGCTATCAGCTAGGTTTTTCTCCTCTAAATCGAATAAAGGACCGGCATAAGACGCAGAAGAAGTTGTTTTTTCCAACATGTTTCCTTCCCCATATAAAAGCCAATGAATTGAAATCGTACCATAAGCCTGATGAATTTTCATTATCACTTCCAGACTAGGATTGTTTCTCCCACTTAATATATGCGATAAAGTAGATTGTTGTATTCCTATGCTTTCCGCAAAAGCACTAGATGTTAAATCGGATTGCTCCATTATTTTTTTTATCCTGTCTTTTATCTCTTCCATAATGAATCAATAATCTAGTTTATACTTCTTATTGCAAATATAACACAAATATGAATTATTACAAGTGTAAATTCACAAAAAACAAATAATAAATTTACATTTAGAATTGGAATAATACAAATGTAAAATTCATTATGGTTTACATTTGTATAAACGCATATTACAGTTGTACTATGGTTATTTATATAATAAAGTATTACTTTAAGATTTATACATTAATATATTGGAATACATGTAGTTTTGTTATTAAATAACTGATAATACTCTGATGTTTACATATGTAAAGTAATATGTGTCTATTATTTCAACTAAAGCTTTATATTAATTTACATAAACAACTGATATATAAGATATTATTAATTATAATTAAGTGGTTAGATAGCTTTATAATTAGCATAAGGATTGTAATAATACAAAAGTAATATACCTCTATTATTAGTAGATTATTTCCTAATATAGTTGCTAAATACTCCCCTATTTATTTACATAAGTAATAATTTATCACAAATAAAAAGTATACATTTGTAATATCTGGGATTTATTAAAACTCTATTCTTCTTTCTATATTTTTACAAGAGTAATATTTTTCTAAAAGAAAAAGGGAGCTTCTAGTTCTTTTTCTTTTAGTTCACTTTGGGAAAACCTTAAAAATAAAAAAATGAAAACACCCCTTTTTCTCTAATTCAATTTCCTTGCGTTTTTTTATCTTTTCACCCCATCCTGCAGAAAAAAAGCGCTAGATTCTCCTTTAGAAATATTTCCTATTTTTAATGAAAAATGAAAAGAGTAATATTCCTTTCATAAATTGAAAGAGTCTTTGAAAAATATTTCATGAAATAATTCAACAACAACACCTACTTCTATTAAGAAAAAGAACAATTATTGATGTTATACTTCATTAAAATAAAAAATAGGTCTAAGACCGGAGGGGTGTCGGTCTAGGAGAGAACATCTCTCGGTCTAGGACCGAAGCCCCTTCAGTCCTAGACCGAGTAAAGTATCCCCTACAATCATTCTAACGCCTATAAATAAAAAGGTAATATCTGCTATTTTAAAATGAATAGACTTTAGCATTAAACAATCAAGAAGAATTACATTCTTTTTGAGATTATAGGATTAAATATTACATTTAGAGTAAACACAAAATGAATTTGATTATGGATGCATTGAAAGAGCCCTGGAAAGATAAAAATGCGAATAAGCGCAAATATAGTGTTGCTGAATTAAAGGATCAATTCATACTCAAAGAGATTATATTAACCGATTCCAATCCGGGAGTTCGATTAGCAGCCATAAGTAAGATTAGAGATGAGCTTTTCATACGAAATTATCTACTTAAGCTTGATAAGGACCTACTAAACAAAACAATAGATGGCCGACTGATACAACATGGAAAAGCTATCTGTAGCAGAATAGATTCAGAAGATTTACTAAT
>CAZGUI010000183.1:0-2584 GCA_964528875.1 uncultured Bacteroides sp.
CTAATGCAGTGCGAATGATAGAGAAGATGAAAAAGGTAGAAATCAGAAATACAGCCTAGCAGTCTCCGGAGTATACATCCTCATATATTTTCCTTTTATGCGGTAAAAGGAGAGATAAATCACACCCATAAAACAAGAAAACTCATCAAAAACAAGAGAAGTTGATAGAAAAATAACAGACTGAGCTAAGCGTGCCCCAATAATTACAGAAAAATCTGCCTGAAAATAGAACTTCAAGCAGATTTTATGTTATTTACTGAATGCCCCTAAAAAGAGAAACCAAAGAAAATATTTTCTTTGGTTTCTCTTTTTATAGTTTATTGGGAGACTTTTTTACTTCTTCACTTTAATATTCAAATCAACTGGCTGTATCAGGTTTTCCGGAGCAAGTACAATATCCAAATCTTCTTTGGATAGTATTCCATGTTTTAATATTAAGTTGTAAACAGACTCTCCTGTGTCTAATGCTTCTTTAGCTATTTTTGTTGAGTTGTAATAACCGATAATGGGGTTTAATGCAGTTACAATGCCAATACTGTTTAGTACGTCTTGTTTGCACTTCTCTTTATATGCTATAATGCCATCTATGCAAAGTGTGCGTAAGGTATCACATCCTTTTTGTAGTAGGTCGGCCGATTCAAAACAGCATTGAACCATAATGGGTTCCATAGCATTCAGCTCCATCTGTGCACTATTTCCTCCATAAGTAACACATGTGTCATTTCCTATGATTTTATAGGCTACTTGGTTAACCACTTCGGGTATTACAGGGTTTATTTTTCCTGGCATTATCGATGATCCGGGTTGCATTTCAGGTAAACCGATTTCACCTAATCCACAACGTGGCCCGGAAGATAACAAACGTAAATCATTGCATATCTTGTTTAATTTTACTGCTATTCTTTTTAATGCTGAAGAATACCCTAAAAGAGTTGAAGTATCCGATGTGGCTCCAACTAAATCGGATGCCAATTGAAACTTAAATCCGGTAATTTCGCTTAGAGCATTTATACACTCCTTTGAATAATCAGGCATTGTACAGATTCCTGTACCAATAGCTGTAGCTCCCATACTTACTGTTAAGAATTCTTCAGCTACAAAGTTTAAGTTCTTTATTTCATCTTCTAATATGCTGGCAAAACCATTGAATGTCTGTCCTAAACTCATGGGGACAGCATCTTGCAGTTGGGTTCTTCCAACTTTTATTACCTCTTTAAATGCTTCTCCTTTTTGACGAAGAGATTCAATGAGTTTTTTATACGGAGTGAGTAGTTCTATGTGAGTTAAGTAAAGTCCAATATGTACTGCTGTAGGATATGCGTCGTTTGTTGACTGAGAACGATTTACATCATCATTAGGTGAGCAATATTGATACTCTCCTCGTTGATGTCCCAGAATCTCTAAGGCTCTGTTAGCTACCACTTCATTAATATTCATGTTTGTGGTAGTTCCGGCACCTCCCTGAATCATATCTATGGGGAAATGGTCATGAAACTTTCCTTCTATAATTTCATCACAAGCCGTAACGATCGCCTCCTTTAACTCTTTAGATAATAGACCCAATCTGTGATTTGCTAGTGCTGCACCTTTTTTGGTTAGTGCTAGCCCTTTAATAAAATTAGGATATTGATTGAGTTTGAAATCACTGATCTGAAAGTTTTCAATTCCACGTAATGTTTGAATGCCATATAGTGCATCTTGTGGAACCTCTTTAGTTCCAATTAAATCTTTTTCTGTACGCGTGTTCTTAGATTGGTAGCTCATGCTTAGACTTGATTTTTAAATTATCATTTATATAAAAAGATATAAAGGGAATATATCTAGATGTGCAAGTTAAAAAGAATACTTAGCAAAATTATTATTTTGATATTTTTATTAACTTTAATTAATTGTTTCTCAAAGATTTAATATTGCGTGTTGTGCTTTCAAATTAGTGTTAAATGGATTGTTTTTATTTTATTTTTGATTTTTATATAATGGTCTTTGTATCATTTTGGCTAATTGTGTTTTTTATTCTTTTGCTTATGTAAAAAAGTAAATCTAGATTTAGTGAGAATGATTTATTTCTAATGTGTTATTTTTATGCATCATACAGATGATACAGAGGAGATGGTTAAGCGAAATCAATAATTTAGCGAACAAAAAGCAAAGAGTTTTCGTTTATTTACTAGGTAAATTTCTTTACTTAGTAATTCTATAAATTAATTTAATTTTCAAAATAAAATACGAATATGGAGAAGCAAAAGAAATCAGATATTGGGCTCATTGGATTAGCTGTGATGGGAGAAAATCTGGCTTTGAATATGGAGCGAAACGGGTGGAAAGTATCAGTATATAATCGTACAGTTCCTGGAATAGAAGAAAAGGTAGTTGAACGTTTTGTGGAAGGTAGAGGAAAAGGAAAGAATTTTGATGGCCATACAGATATTGCCTCTTTTGTTTCTTCCTTGCAAACTCCACGGAAAATAATGATGATGGTTCGTGCCGGTCAACCTGTAGACGACTTAATGGAGCAACTTTTCCCTTATTTATCTCCGGGTGATATTATTATTGATGGAGGAAACTCTAACTATGAAGATAGTAA
>CAZGUI010000184.1:0-2576 GCA_964528875.1 uncultured Bacteroides sp.
TGCTGTAAATTATCACAATGCAAACCTTATTACCTTATTTCAAAAAAACTAGATTTATAATAATATAGACCATATTAATGGATAGAATACACATACCGTTGCTTATATATAAGCATATTAAGATCTAAATTGCCCAACTCCTAATATTGAGCTAATACTCAAGTTATGAAACTTGATGCATAAATCAATTTTCTCAACTCTTCTTGACAAACACTCCAACATTGCATAAGAGTTTGATAAAAGAATTATTTTTATCCCTATATTTGAAGTTGAATTTTCATAGTAAGAAAAAACATTACTATTTAAATAACAAAAGCAGACCCAAGTAATAATGAGCCTTCTCAAAAAAAACAATAAAGACAAAAATGAAAAAAATACTTATTACCGGTGCAGCAGGATTTTTAGGATCACATCTTTGTGATAGATTCATACAAGAGGGTTACCATGTTGTTGCGATGGACAACCTTATAACAGGAAACCTGAAAAATATTGAACACCTGTTTAAGCTGGAACAATTTGAATTTCATCATCATGATGTGACGAAGTTCGTAAATGTTCCTGGACATATCGATTATATCTTGCATTTTGCGTCGCCTGCCAGCCCAATTGATTATTTGAGAATCCCTATTCAAACACTCAAAGTCAATTCCTTGGGAACGCACAATATGCTAGGATTGGCACGAGTCAAAAAAGCAAGAATACTTATTGCTTCCACATCTGAAGTTTACGGCGATCCGCTGGTTCATCCACAAACTGAGGAGTACAATGGCAATGTCAACATCATTGGTCCACGAGGGGTGTATGATGAAGCTAAACGCTTCCAAGAGTCCATCACAATGGCTTATCACACCTTCCACGGCGTAGATACAAGGATTGTACGCATTTTCAACACCTATGGTCCCAGAATGCGCCTAAATGATGGTAGGGTTATTCCTGCATTTATTGGACAAGCACTTCGAGGAGAAGACCTCACTGTATTTGGTGATGGCAATCAGACCCGCTCTTTCTGTTATGTAGATGATTTAATTGAAGGCATTTACAGGCTTTTGCATTGCGATTATTGTTATCCTGTAAACATCGGAAATCCTGATGAAATTACAATCAAGGACTTTGCTAAGGAGATTATCAAACTAACGGGTACAAATCAAAAAATCACATATCACCCTTTGCCAATCAATGACCCCCTACAGCGTCAACCAAGCATTGAGAAAGCAAAAGAGCTGTTAGGATGGGAGCCAAAAACAAACCGAGCAGAAGGCATGAAAAATACATACACCTATTTTGCTTCTCTATCACAAGAAGAGTTGCAAGCAGAAGAGCACAAGGATTTTTCTGACTATATTCATTGATAAATAATCTTTGATGAGCTAAATAAAACCACTCCTACAAAAAAAAAAGAACGAGAGAGTACATATATAGTATATCTGCATTTTCTAATAAAAACCGAGGGTTATCAACTTTCGGTTTTCTATTTTGCAACCAATTTCTACACACACATTTCGTCATGTATTAGCAATATCGAGTGTTTATTATTGCTATTATCTCATCCCAACTTTTGCTTAAACATATTTTAAGAACTACTCAAACAACCCTCAAAAATCTCACTACTAAACAGATAACAAATTAACACCTTCATCTCATTTAGGAAAAACCCTCAAATTAGCCTACAGAAGTAGGTTTACGCAAGTAGAGTAGCTTTTGTAGGCTCCGCAAGCCAAAACTTCTTAAATAAACAACTTCTGTAGTCTACGCAAGCCAAAAATTGTTGGTGGAAATGCTTCTGTAGTCTCCGCAAGCCAAAAGTTCTTAAATATAATGCTTCTGTAGCCTAATTAAGCAGGTCTGCCTACATATAGCACCTTTTGCACACAACAAAAAAAACCAAACCTACTTTCTACTTATATTCTCTCCTAAGTCAATTACATTTTCATCTCTCTACCTCTAATTAAATAGCAAAACGCACTACCGATAAATCAACTATTTACAAACAACATTTTAAGATTCGAATGATATTGTTTATATTTGTTATTAATAAAAAAACATCGCTGTTTAAATATACCCTGCTTTAAACTCATTAATTATCAAACATATGAAGATAAACTTGTTTATAATATCAACTATTTTCTTGTTTTTATCATGCAATGAAACAAAGCAATCAAAGACACAAAGCCTTATCAATGGCATTGACTTAAGCGGTTGGCATGTAGATGTGCCAGAAATGGATAACAATTCTACTGCTATCAATCCTTTTACAATACGCGATGGCATGTTGGTTACTTTGGGCGAACCTTTGGGACATATTATAACAGACAAAGAACACGAGAACTACAGATTGATAGTAGAGTATCGTTTTACTGAAGAAGCTGGCAATGGAGGCGTTATGCTACATGCCTCTACCTTAAGAGCAGTAAATGACTTGTTTCCACAATCATTGGAAGTGCAAATGAAGCATGGAAATGTTGGTGATTTTTGGTGTTTCCAAGAAGATATCGAAGTGCCTAATATGGAGGAAAGACGTGGTCCAAAAGAAAACTGGGGCTCAACTGCTGACAAACAGCGCAACATCCCAAAGTTGA
>CAZGUI010000185.1:0-2570 GCA_964528875.1 uncultured Bacteroides sp.
TTTATTAGTTTTGCTACCATTATAACATAAAGGCATGAAACAAAGTTTACTCATATTCTATTTATTAATCACTTTTTCTTTACTTAATGCACAGTCCAAGCAAGAAGTACGTGCGGTATGGTTAACCACAGCTTATGGTTTAGACTGGCCAAGAGTTAAAGTACGTAACCCTAATGATATTAAACGTCAGCAAGAGGAATTAGTAAATATTTTGGATCAGTTGAAAGAGGCAAACTTCAACACTGTACTTTTTCAAGCCAGAACTCGAAGTGCTGTTTTTTATCGCTCTAAACTAGAGCCTTTTGATGGAGAACTAACCGGAGTGAAAAATCGTGATCCCGGATACGATCCTTTGGCTTTTGTTATTGATGAATGTCATAAGCGAGGAATGGAGTGTCATGCTTGGCTTGTAGCCATCCCACTGGGTAGTCAAAGTTATATTCGTTCGTTGGGCAATCAATCGGTTGTAAAAAAGAAGCCGGCCATCTGTGTTCAATATAATAAACAGTACTTCTTAAACCCGGGGCATCCGGAGACAAAGCATTATTTCATGAGTCTTGTGGATGAAATTATCAAAGGATATGACATTGATGGTATTCACTTTGACTTTTTGCGTTATCCTGAACGAGCTCTTCGTTTCCCGGATCAAAAAGAGTTTAGAAAGTATGGTAAAGGAATGACTCTTGAGCAATGGAGGAAAGAAAACCTGACTGCTATTGTTCGTCACGTCTATCAGGAAACAAAACGTGTTAAACCTTGGGTGAAAGTGAGTTCTTCGCCTGTGGGTAAATTACAAGATACTTATCGTTACTCTTCAAAAGGTTGGAATGCTTACGATGTAGTCCATCAAGATGTAAATAAATGGTTGAAAGAAGGGATTCAAGATCAGATTTACCCTATGATGTATTTTACGGGAAATAATTTTTATCCTTTTGCTTTGGATTGGCAAGAGAGAGCAAACGGACGTCATATTGTACCCGGTTTAGGTATTTATTTTCTTGATCCCAGTGAAGGGAATTGGACACTTGACGAAATAGAAAGGCAGATGTTTTTCTTGCGAAATCATAAACTACAAGGAGAAGCTTTTTTCCGTACAGAGTTTTTAATTAAAGACACCAAGCAAGTCTTTAGTTTAATCAAAGAAAAGTTTTACGAATATCCGGCTCTTCAACCCGCAATGCCATGGTTGAAAAATGAAGCTCCCTTATCTCCTACTGATTTGCAAGCCGAACGGATAAATGTTGGTTATACACATTTGAAATGGATTGCTTCCTCTTCGTCTCAAAAAGAAACAGTTTATTATGTGGTTTATGGTTCGAATGAATATCCTGTTGATTGTAGTAAACCCCAAAACATATTAAGCCAACGTGTGAATGATACAGAATATGTTTATGCTCCCATATTACCTTGGAACGCCGTTCGTTTTTTTGCGGTATCTACTATTGATCGGTATGGTAATGAGAGTGAAGCTATTCAGCTATCACCCAAGCTCTATAACGACTGGTGGAAGTAACGGGAACTAAAGGCAGATAGCCTGAAACCAATTTGTTGTTTTTTATGATGGGAGGGAATTTACTATGCATTGCTTTGTGCTCTGTCAAGGCCTCCCCCTCTTTTCTGTAGTAATACGTAGTGAATTTTCCTTCTGTATTTTTATCCATAAAATTGGTTTGTATGGAATGTGCAACTAGTCCCATATTCATTCTGAAGTTTACTTCAACACAAGGATGAATACGAAATAAGGGTGAGTCATTAAACGAGCAAATCATCATATCGACTCCTAAAAAACCTTGATAAGCTGGTCCGGCTAAATGAGTTAAATGATATTGTAGTTTTTCTTTGAGTTGTTCCAATTCTGCTATAGGAACATATTGTGCTATACGCTGCTCTATCTTTTTATCATTAAACAAGTAATTTCCTTGATACGACCCCAATGAAGAGGTATAGAACATTGAATATCCTACAAAATGGCATTGATGATTGGAGTCGATTTCAAATTCCATGGCAAAATCCAATGTTTTAGCATACATCGGTTCAGCGATTACTCCATTTTGTCGGTCTATCACTCGTTTAGCCCAGGTTTGTAAAGATGTAATTAGTGTTTGTTCACACCACATAATGCCTCTTCCACTACCAGATAACGGTTCTTTTAATACCGAGTACTTGTGACTTTGTACAAATTCCGTGAGTTCTTCAACCGATTGAAATAATTTAGATTCTCCACAGAAGTATGGGGAGAGTTGTAGTTGAGGAAGAAGGTTTACACTAAAGGAACGATGAGAAAGCTGAGTTAGCTTTTTGATATATGCCAGGGAAGGGAGAAGTTGTTGTGTTATCCCTGCTTTTATGAGTTGTTCTCTTAATGTAGCGTTCCACCCCCAAGGGTTAACCTTGCTCAGACCATCGAATTCTTTGAGTTGCGAATGGAATAGCCCTGTTAAAGAGCGATTGAAGAGTCGATTGTAATGGTGTAAGAACTTTTGTTGTTCTTCGGAAAAAAGCAAAAGAGTGGAATTATCTTTGGCATACCAAAAGGGAAGTAATGCATAGTCCTGTGCAAACTGACGCAC
>CAZGUI010000186.1:0-2516 GCA_964528875.1 uncultured Bacteroides sp.
TTTCTATTCTTCAATGGTGCTTTGCTATCCAAATCTTCTTCATCGTCCATTGACTCGGCAAATTCACATCGAGCATCTGTCACCTCAAAGATCTAATGATATCGTTTCTTCCCCATCAATAGTCCCCGTTATTTTTATGGTATAACCCAAATATGTATGAGAGGAGGCTTCATCAAATGAGCAGGTTAGCCTTATTCATGGTTGGATTGATGTGATTTGGCCGGTGAATGATAGTTTGGTCATTTGGTAAATACCTCCTGTCATTTAACATTATTTTTCACTTTTCTATGCTCTTCAAAAAATTCCAGCCTAGAGTTCGAGTATAATATCTTTTTATGTATTTCAGGTAATATTGTAGGATATCCTATAATAATACTATTAAAGTACTCCTTCCCATCATACCAGTCCACGAGGAAGGTTTTAAAAGTATCAACCTTCATTTTAGGTTCACCTAAAGTTATAATATCAAGAATATTTGAATCTCCAATTGCTAACTTAATACTTTCGAGCTTAATATCATTTATCATAATCATAGCTTTTGGAGTAAGAAAAACACCAATTTCTTCCCCTATTTCATGCCAAGAGGCTGAATCATCAATGGCAGGTCCTATAAAAACGAGTTCTTTATTATAGTAATCACCATAACTTGTTGCACCTCTAACTAGTAATTTTTGTTTTAGACACTCTAGTATCAGCCTTTGGCATATCAGCATATGCAGATAAAATTCATGTCGTCGATTTTTTGAATTCGAAGTTATTATGAAGGTATCAGATATTAGATCAATTTTCATTGACACAAGGTAAGGATCCCAAAAGGCTTTAAATTTATCCAGATCGTTTTTCGATTCATAGGCCTTACTAATAGCCTCATCTATACTAAGATTGCTTCTAAAAACATACTCCAATATTTCTTTTTTCAAATTACTGTCAATATGGTCTTTTAACTCACCGTCAAGTAAACATTCAAAGTGTCTTTTATTTATGAGAGATATACTTTCAGTAATTGCACTTTTAATTTCAATCAGGCTATTTACAGGGTCCTTGTAACTATTTGCTTGCCAAATCCCTTTCCAACCTAAGACATCTGCAAACGTCACAAATCCAATATTATGATCAATTTCCATGTTAAATTTCTATACCTTTCGGAGTGTTTTTTTCACAAGCATTTATCCAATCGGCAATTTGCTCTAAGTCCTTTTGCAATTCATCAACTGTCATTTCATTACTGTCTGCTTTATTCCATAAATGCCACATAAAGGTTCCCAGTTCATGCGGGTAATTAATAAAATCATGCTTAAGGGTTTCAATAAGTGCTTCACCTTTTTTATTACCGGTCCTTTCCAGGTGAAAATTCACAGTCCAACCCTTAAAGGTTCTTTCAACAGAATAGGTATCGTTATGCTCCCATCTTCTTGAATATATTTTTATATCTATTTTTTTATTTAAGTTTATATCGCCCTTTTTGGATTCAATATTTTTCCCATGACCAATTAATTCCTTATACAGGTCTTCTAATGTATGAAAATGGTTATAGTATTCCCGTGTATCCTTATTTGGGTAAAGTTCACTATTGACAATCATGTACTCCTCATATTCAGGCAAGGTGTGCCAATGTATCTTTGAGGCTAAATCAATTAATACTTCTGTAGGTCTATAGGAACCACGTTCACTCAATTCCCGGAATTTTGACAAATACTCTTTTTTCAAAGAAGCCAATGCCTGTTCGTCTTTAATAATTTGATTAAGTAAACGATCAACTTCTTCAACCAGGTGACCTGTAGGCAAGAATCCTCCATTTGTGGTTTTTAAAATATTTCCTTTAATAGCAATCCGAAAATCTTCTTCTCTAAAAAAGAGTTCCTCTCTTAAATTATGCTTACTCAATACACCCACATCCAATAAATGGTCTTTTTTTGCAAATCTATTTATTAGGTTATGAATCCTTGCTTCTTCTTTAGAAATATGCATATTATTACTCCCCCTTTCTTTGTAAAACCAACTATTCAGAATAATTAAACCCCATACTCTTTCTTAAATCGCTTTCATGCCTTTTCATAAAGCCTTACGAAGCTAGACCTCCAAGCAGCACCTCTTATATTTCCTCCCTCTACCTCAGGAACAGGGATCATTTCTGCCGATTTTCTTTCCGCTTTTAAAATCGAAAGTATCAGCCGAGCCAAACCCAAAGGGTTTATCCAGTGGCGGCCATAAATGAGGTTTTTTATATTTCTCAAAAACTCTTGAGGTGTATGTCCGTTGTTCTCCCAAATCCTAGTGTTATTGGTCAATTCCATGACCAACTGCATTAAATACCCCCTGTACCGGATAGTCAAACTAGCGGTCTCCCCTGAACATCCTCACAAAGTATCAGCGCTGCAGGGTATTTCCTGCATTTGTTTGATTTTTAGTATCTGTTGGCCTCCTTGTATACCTGCTTCTATGGGTATATAGGTTGGGAAGTCAACACTTTCTGAAACCAACATGTAGTGGTTATTTAGCCACTCCAGTGGGCTGAG
>CAZGUI010000187.1:0-2500 GCA_964528875.1 uncultured Bacteroides sp.
CTTTCAGCTTCCGATAAATATAATCTTCATATAGCAAATTCATGTCAAACATTATTGCCAACACATTCTCGCCCCCACCCTTCAAGTCGGGCGAATATCGCAATATAATCAACTTAGCCAAATTGATAGCTTGCCTATATCGCTCCGTGTTTCTATCAAATCTTATTTTCTCGAACGTCTTTTCTGTAATATTCTTTTCAGAAACATTCTCAAAATTGAGGAGCAACTTATTTATCCTCACATTGAAATTTGGATTGTGAACAATAGATTTCAAAATCAACAAAGCCTTCCTCAGTATCTGATTCAATGTATTGTCAGCATCAAACACTTGATGCGACACATAAAAACGCTCTTTATGAAAAGCATTTTTCCGGATATGATTGGTAAATAATATTTTGCCTTTTACCTTATTCAAATTCTCTTCAGTAGCGCGGTAGTTCTTCCGCAAGCCATGTTTATAGATTGTTTCTGTTTCAGTCAAAAACAGGTCGTAATACAGATCAAGAATAGAGGCCGATCGCAACTTCAGTCTCGCATTGGTTATAGCATTCAGCTTTATCAGCTTACAGACACTCAGCATATCTATCAAAGCATTGTGCCACTTGTCTTTCGATGCATCATCCACCTTTTCAAAATCAGCTTTAGGCAACACCTCTATCGTCAAGTTTTTCACTTGAATTACACCTACATAATTATTAAATCGGATCCGTCTGTTCCCTACTGCAAAGTATTTTTCTTTTGTCTTATAGCCATAACTCTCTAAGGCTTTAAAATGGCTCAGCCTGAAATTAGAAGCATCATCCACCCTCAATGTATGGTGCTCAAAAACCTGTATTACGTTACTCGGATTTTTCATAAATCGTTTTAAACGTATCTAAGGTCCACCCCGACGGCTTGGTAAAGTTATAAATTAGCTTACTGTCAAACTCCTCAATATCTTCCTGATTATCGGCATCCAAAAAATCAACACCATTCTCTTTTTTCTCTACAAACTTCTTGCCCACAACCAATCTTATCTTCCCCCAATCGCCATAAAAGTACTCTTGCAACAATGGCAATATCTTATTTTGGAATATCAACTTCAGCTCCTCCAATGGTTCTTGCTTGTTCTTAATCGTCATAAAATACGAATGACCAATACAGTAATCCTTGTCCAATAACTTTTCAAGTCTGTCATTAATTTTAGAAAGCATCACCTCCAAATTGATATCCGCACACTTAAACTCATCTAAACTCAGCATTTCTGGCTTCGGATTCATCTCGACAAATGAGAAACGTCTTCTCAATGCCGTATCCAGAGCTTCCACACTGCGGTCAGCTGTGTTCATTGTGCCAATGATGTATAGATTAGAAGGCACACTAAAGCGCTCTTTGCTATAAGGCAAAATCACCTCTATCTCCTCAGTCTGCCCCTTTCGCTTATCAGGTTCAATCAACGTAATCAACTCACCAAATATTTGAGAAATATTCCCCCTATTTATCTCATCTATAATAATTACGTAAGGCTTGTGAGTATTATCTTCCTTATCAATCCTGTAGTCATAATTGGCTTTAATGTATTCCGCAATAGATGACAGATAAGGCTTCCAATCTCTTATAGTCCCATCAATAAGATAATCTTGAATCATCTGTTTAGTAACAACCATTTGGGTTGCAGTTTCAGTTTGGGGTACTGCAACACAGTTACCACTACCGTTAATTCTCACATTGAATGGTTTCTTCTGCACTGGTGTTTTCAAACTAAATTTTTCTTTCTCCATCACATCGCCTATAAATTGCTTATAGATATCATCAAAAGAGACCACCACCCTCTTATCGCTTGCCTTCTTGGCAATTGATTTAAAAAGACCATCGCACACCTCATATCTTACAGATTCTTCTGCATCCGACTTTACAGGCTTTATCCCTTCAATAAAATCTTCATAAGACAATGATTGATGAAATGTTATAAAAGCAATTTGTCCCTCCCCTGTTTCAGGGTTAAATCGCAATCCTCTAAACCGTTTATTCAGTTTTTCTCTGTTATTAATATGTTCTTTAAGAAAATCATTATCTATAATTTTCAAGGCTTCGTTTATTGTATTGTAGGTCTTTCCTGTTCCCGGAGGACCGTATAGGATGGTGTTTGTGGGTATCATCATTTTTCCATTTCCATTAGGTGGTGTATCAATTTTAAACAGATAGTTTTCAAAGTCTACATTGTTATGCTTTCTAAAACCAGCTTTAACTACTTTATTTAACTCTCTTCTCATTGTATCTATCAAAGAGTTCCACTCTTCACCAGTAAGATTAAAATCATCGATATTATTATAATATGCCTTTGGTTTTCCTTTAAAAGGATCACTATTATCATATAGCTTTTCATTTGAAATAAAACCATACACTCCATTAGGATGTTTCAAATGGATATTAAAACAATAGCGTTGACCAATAATAAAGTTAAGCCTATTGTGTCTTATAGAATAGACGATGCGTTCATCGTTCGGTTTCAGATCCAGCT
>CAZGUI010000188.1:0-2495 GCA_964528875.1 uncultured Bacteroides sp.
ACTTAAATTTGCCCTCGTACTTCTTTCAAAAAGTTTTTATCGGACAACAGTGAAAGAGGATTTTGAATTGAATTGTTTTAAACTAATTAATACCGGAACAATAGATAAATACTCAACTACGTGGGGAAATTCTTATTTGGTGGACAAAGGCAAAAGATATCTTACACCATATTTACCAAAATCAGTCTCTATATTAGGTGAAAATAGGTTTAATTTATATTCAAATCCAAAAATCATTTTTGCCAAAATCGCATTAACTCCTGAAGCATTCTATGATGGAAGTGGCGAATATGCTTCAGTAAACACCAACTGTATTCATTCTTTTTCAGAAGACTTTATTCCTTACTTTATTTTAGGATGGGTTAATTCACAGTTGTTTCAATATCAGTTTGAATGCTTCTTTGATGGATTGAAAATGTCAGGTGGGTATCTTTTATATTCAGCACCTAATTTAATAAATACATATATTAAACTTGCAAGTAAAGAAGAGCAATCAAATATTGCATTAATTGTAGAAAAATTAATTAAACTCAAAAAACAAAACCCTTCAGCTGACACTACCTCCCTCGAATCAAAAATAGACCAGTTGGTTTATGAGCTTTATGAGTTAACAGAGGAAGAGATTAAGATTGTGGAAGATGCTTACAAAGTAAATAAATGAGAATGAAAGATAAGTTGATTGCCGAAATTTCAACAGGAAATATAGATCCAAAATCACATGGAATAATCTCAATTTCTGCAATTAAAGATTCTATAATGAATCCTGCTGATAAAAGAATGTATACAACAGAAGTAACAGTATCAAGAATAATAAGATTAACGGAGGAAATAACTGATTTTTGGAAAAGTCCTAATGGGTGGGCTCCACTTGAAGCAGCAGAACTTCTCACAAAATCAAGACTAGATTGGCAAGCATCCTTAGCAAGACAATTAGAATTATTCTTAGACAAATCAAATACAGAAAGTGGATATGTAATTCTTGCATGGGTTACTTTAGGAAGTTTATTAGAAGGTACACTAAAACTGTTTTTGTCTGTCTATTATAAAGATTATCACATTCAAAATATAACTCAAGAATACAAAAAAGTTAAAGTCTGGAAAGGGAATCTAATTGAACCGGACGAATTAACGTTAGAAAAGCTACGCTTGTTTTTTAAGGATAAAGTGTTTCCTAAAGACGCAAAAGACACATGGAATGAACAGGGAGAAATTGATTGGTTAGACTGGATATATAAAATTCAAAAATATAGAAATGCTATTCATGCTTTTAAGAGTAGGGAGATTGGAGATATGGAAGAGTTTTATTCTGAATTAAAGAACTATTTAATCTTTTTGCGAAAAGTAAATAACAGTTTACCTTATCCAGATGAAGTATATAAGCCTATTGAAGATATATCTGATAATAACATTGAAAAAATAAGCATAAAAATAGATGGTATATTGATAAAGGGAGTAATAAAAGAAGGGAAGCTATTTGTTGCTTCAAAGAAAGATGGAGTTCTACTTAAAAAACATTTAGGGAAATCTTTAAAGAAACTAGTTTATGACACTAATGAAATTGAGATTGTTGACCAGATGTTACTGTCAAACTGGTAAAACTTAGTAATAACACAATCTAAGCATTAAAAACCAACTTCTTTAAAGGAATAAATTTGCATACAACAGGCATCAAGATTTAAATTTCACACAAAACACATCAACAATGGATTCAAAATACTCATGGGTAGATACCCACAAAGATTTAACTAAATATTTAAGCACTAAAGAAAATTCTCAACAAGAACTTATAGACCTACTTAAATCGGGAGGTATTGATGGTTTTAATGATAAAACAAAAGAAGGGGCCGATATTGAATTAAATGAAATAGACCCATTTACCTTTTTTTGTTATATACATAAGTTTGGTGATAAAAGACGACTAAACTATCTGCAACAAATTGCCGAAAAACTAAATATTAAAAAACCACTTGGAGTAGAAGGCATCCCTACTTCACAACCTCAAAAGGTTTGGATGTTTCCTTCCCAGTATTTAAGAACTAATAATGAAGTTGCTCGTTTGTGGAGTCTTTTTAAAAAAGAGCTAAAAGGAGAAATAGCTGATGAGGATTTTGCAGACGTATTGAAAATAAAATATGTTGGAGATGCAAAGCTGACAGAGGTGTTATTTTATATTAATCCAGAGAAGTATCTTCCAATAAATGGACCCACAAAACCATACATAAAAGAAGTGTTAGGCCTGAATACAAAGTTTACATCCTACAGCGAATATATTGATCTTCTTTCAAAAATAAGAGAGAAGATAAATATACCATTTTACGAACTATCTCATAAGGCTTGGAAATGGAACAAAGAAAGAAACAATGTTAATAATATAGTTATCCCTGCATCTAGTGACGACCCAATACTATTAATGATCGAGAAATATAAAAAGCATATTGCTCAAACTCAATTAAAAGATGAAGTATATAAATGGGAACTTATCGAAAAATACAAAG
>CAZGUI010000189.1:0-2474 GCA_964528875.1 uncultured Bacteroides sp.
TGCGTCCTAGCGGCTAAAACCGCCCCGGTCTCGGTCGCGGTTTCGCTCCTGCTTCTGCTGGCGTTCCAGAGCCTTTTTCTCTTCGTTCTCTTTTCGCCATTGAGCGGCTACAGCGGCAATCTGCTTCTGCTGTTCGTTCGTCAGACCGGATAAACGCTCTTTGAAGGCCAATGAATCCTGCTTGGCCTTGATGAAGCAGCCTTCCAGTTCCTCATTCCGAGCCTTTACCTGTTTGGCGTCCAGAGACGCGCGCAGGAGGGGCGCCAGCTGCTCTTTATAGCGTTCTTGATACTTCTTCTCACTTTCGCCGAAATGACGCTTTGGCGGCCTTATACGCTCGTCCAGCGCCCCAAGAGAGGCGTAGTACTGGCTAATGGTCTTGTGTTTGGCTTTGGACCCCTTGAGGCCCCTATCGAGGCCGACCGGGAAACCGACTTTCTCGGCAAAGTCAGTTTGCATGGCCGAGAGGACCGCGGGCCCCCCAAGGAAGGCCCGGCAGTTGAGCTTGTTTTTTGCATCGAGGGGGACAACGTAGGCGTAAAGGTGCGGGGTAGTCTCGTCCATGTGGACCCCGGCGAAGAACACATTGGCCTTGCCATGGCGCTCCCTAAGCCATTTGAGAGCGCCATTGAAGTAGTCCACCCTTTGGCGGGCGCTCATTCGCTTCATGGCTTCGGGGGAGGCTGTGACAAGGTACTCGATCGCGTGGACCGCGTTTTTTCTCACCTTGTCCGGCAGTCGCGACCTGAACAGCCCCATTGCCTGTTCCACAGAATCCGCGCCAATTCGGATATTCTCGCTGGTGCGGGTCATGTCCGCGTTTGGCGTCTCCTTCTCGCGGAAGGCATGGCGCAGACTGGCCGCGACATTACCGGGGGTCTTTAGCTTGCGCGTGCGCAAGATTGCGAAGTTTGCCATAGGTGTCAAGCTTCGACCCCCGGCCATCCTTTTGTCAAGTCAAAAGGATACTCACTACACAATTTGTACCAAATTGTCGTTCGCTGGGGGATTATCACCCCCTAGCCCCCCGTCAGAACAGGGACAGGTTCCCGTCTCCCTGTTCTTTGTCCGAGTCCCTTACCCTGTACCCGCGCTTCGTCTTGTACAGTTTTCGGTTCTCGCGGAAACGCTCAGCCAGATCATCCGGGATTGTTTTCCCGATGATTCGCTTCGCCCAACCATGAGGCGGGAAGCTATGGTCGAACGGTGGTATCAAACCAGCTTCGACCAGAACCAGAACTTGAGCATGGGTATATGCACCTTTGACGGTCTGGCAACTTTCAAGCCATTCTTTCGTTATCAGCATCCTAGGAGTATAGCACCTATTCCCCCTGATGTTCGGTTGTGGCGACGGCGACCCCCTAGCCCACGACAGGCTATCGAGATCGCCGTCAACCGTGCTTCCATTCCCCCTGAGAGGCTTCGGAGCATTGACGGGTCGTCCCAGCGTACAGGCTTGGACGGCTTGGCAGGATTTGCCCCTGTAGGGCGTACCCGTGGTCTGCCACGATAGGCTTGAGACTGCCTATCCCCCTTCCACGCAAGCTACCGGATTCCCTTGTAGCCTGTCGGACACCGTTCGGCCCAAATCATCTTGAAGCCAAACCGAACGGCATCTGGGCATAAAAAAAGACCGTTTTGTGAGTTCGGGTATCCGGTGCTTTTTCCTGCCCAGCCACCACAGCCGGAAACCGCTCTACGAGAAACGGTCTGTACAGGAAAAACCCAAACGTTGGGGTACTCCTTGGAATACCCATCCTCACAAAAAGGTCTTTCTGAACTCTCGTAGATTCTGTTTCCGGGTGGTTTAGGTCCGTGCTTTTAGTATCGACTATAAATCCATAAAAATCAAGCCCTATTCCCTTGACTTTCTTTTATATCGCTTGTATACTACTTGTATATACATTGTAAAGGGGGTTTATATGGCAAAGGATATGGTTTTACCGGTCAGGATTGACCCGGAACTCAAGGCGGTTTTCCTGAAAGTAGCCGAGATGGAGGATCGCCCAGCGTCCCAAATAGTCCGGGAACTCATCAGAGAATACGTGAAAAGCCATGCGCAACTCGACTTGATCGAGGGCAAGGGAAGGAGTAAAAAATGAGGAGTCAGTTCGGACACATGGGCGACGTTTTCGAGGGTATTAGGGAAATTTATAACTCTCTCCCAGAGAAGGCAGAGCAACGGATAAAACTTATGGAACTGGCTGAAAAGCTGGCGGATTTGACAGGAGAATTTCCAAACCTTCAAGCCAGCTTTGGCGACTTCTGGGAAGAGAAAGAGAGGACATGGAGTGCCATATACGGCGAGTAAATCAGGTGTTTCAGGCTGTCCACATGAGGCATCACCAAAAATGCCGATTGTGGGCAGGCGTGTCCAAGTACCAAAAACTCCGTAGACCCCTCTCAAAAGCCCGCTATTTGCGTCCTAGCGGCTAAAACCGCCCCGGTCTCGGTCGCGGTTTCGCTCCTGCTTC
>CAZGUI010000190.1:0-2451 GCA_964528875.1 uncultured Bacteroides sp.
AAGGAATAGAAGCTTTCATACATAATGTGAATCAAATTCAACCTGTTATTTCTTCGGGTGTTAGAGTTCGCATCAAAGAGAGTGATTTGCCCAGAGCATTGGAAATCATTGAAAGTAGTGCTTGGTTAGCTGAAGATGTTGTTGAGGACAAACCCACAATGGATACGAATGTGGACAAAGTATTAATTCCTGTCGATTTTTCTAACTATTCTAAAAAAGCGTGTGAAATAGGCTTTAGTTTGGCTGCTTCATTAAATGCAGAAGTCATTTTATTACATGTTTATTACACACCAATGTATGCTGCCATTTTCCCTTACAGTGATTTAACTTATCAAACCTCGGATGAAATTGTTGCGGCGAAAAACATTTTAGGTAAAGCTCGTAAAGAGTTGAATGAGTTATCTGACTTAATCAATCAGAAAATAGAGAACAAGGAATTACCTAAAGTATCCTTTACCAGTATTTTACGAGAAGGTATTCCAGAAGAAGAAATATTACGTTATTCTAAAGAACAACGCATAAAAGTTGTTATTATGGGTACTCGTGGTAAGAGTCAAAAAGATTTGGACTTAATTGGTAGTGTTACTGCTGAAGTTATTGATAGAAGTAAAGCTGCTGTCCTTGCTTTACCGGAACAAACTCCATTCAAATCTATTAATGAGGTTAAAAATATAGCTTTCATTACTAATTTTGACCAAAGAGATCTAATTGCGTTCGATTCTTTCATTAAAAATATTATTCCCGGTCTAAATTTGAAAATTTCACTGTTATACTTAACGGAAGAGAAAGATACATGGGATGAAATAAAACTAGGAGGAATTAAAGAGTATTTTAAGAAACTATATCCAGGTCTTGATTTAGAGTACGATATTATAAAAAATGATGATATACTATTGAATTTGGATGAATACATAGAGAAGAATAAAATAGATATGATTACATTAGCATCATACAAGCGAAATCTTTTCTCAAGATTATTTAATCCAAGCATTGCTCGAAAAATGATTTTCCACTCAGATACACCAATGTTTGTCATACACACTAACAAATAAGTTTATGCAGGAATATTGACCTAGTGATTAAAACACATAATAACTATTATGTTAAATAGGGTTTATTGATAAAGATCGATAAGCCCTATTTTTTTTACAATTACTCATAAGTGTTACATTTTGAGAGAAAAATTCTATTTTACAGATAAATATGAAATAATCTCTATTAAAACTGATAAATAAATTAAATAACCGAGATATTAATAATCTGAAAGTAAGAATAGCTTAAATGCACCACGTTTTTTACTTATTATATTCCCAATAGTTTCTGCCATTTTTTTGCATTCTCACTATTAGGATTGATGCCGTTTGTTTTATTATCTATAAAAGGAAGCCATTGCCAGTCTTCTCCACCGGGACAAGCTAATTGCACCCAATTTCTCAATAATTCGGTAAAAGAATTTGCCATCACATAGCCATGTCCTTCTCCGTCATCGTGACTTAGATATACAATTTGTCCATAGGTATCCGCATCAAGGTCTATAGCAATAAGATCTCCGTTGCCTACTTCATAAAATGCAAATTTATTGTGCCACACCTTGTCGTATTCATCTTCCAGATTTGGGAAAACCTCTTTTTCCCAGCCATCCTTGTTTTCATTGAATTGCAAGATAAATTTTGTCCCCCAATGTAGGTCTCCACAAAAAATCTCATCAAATTCATCGGGTAATTCAAATTCATCGGGTAAAAACCACCGAAATTCACAATGTTTGCTTACCGTTAAACAAGTATTTCTAAAATCTTCGGGTATTTTATAACCGAGTTTCTCTTCTATTGTCAAGAGTTCTTCTTCAGTAGCAGGAGATTCGAATACTAACTCTCGAGTTTCTATACCCAATTTATCTAAACGAGATAAAAGATTTTCTAAAATTTCTTTCATTTGTATATAAGTTTACAAATACTTTTCAAAAGTACAATTTATTTCCATACTAAGAGGATGAAAGGTCTAGAAGTATTTTGAATTAAATGCACCACGTGTTACCTATATAAAAATCTATCAAACGAATGACTTTTATAATAGCACTAAGACCCAATAGCTGTCGGTCCTAGACCGAGCACCCTTCAGTCCTAGACCGACGGGCCTTCGGTCTAGGACCGATTAGCACCCCTTGCACAAGTCGTGAAAGGCAGTATAAAAAAGATAAATTTCATCTTCAATCTACTCACTTAGAGAATATTTTCTAAGTGAGTAGATAATAATGTTAATGGCTGTTTTTCCACTTTTTATAAATACTCTATTCATTATAAACCATAGCACTTACAGCTGAAAATTCTTCTTTATCTGTTGTGAATTTAGAGAACACACTCCTATTTTCATGAAATAAGTGATTTACTAAATAGTTGTAGGAGATTACTCGTTCTCTTTGTTGTGTTTTAAATAATAATCTTATTTTCCTAG
>CAZGUI010000191.1:0-2393 GCA_964528875.1 uncultured Bacteroides sp.
ATTAGGCGAATAGAAAGGAGATAGGCGAATGCGAGTTTTTGATTATAGCAAATTAAAAGAGCATAAATGGGATTCAGAGATTCTTGGATTAGTAGGAAAAATCCATGGATATAAAAGCCGTCAAGAGCTTTACTTACAAGAAAAACCTATTGCTTTAGATAGATTAATTGAAATAGCCAAAATCCAAAGTACAGAGGCTTCAAATAAAATTGAAGGTATAATTACCACAAAAAGTAGAATGAAGCAACTAATCTTGGAAAGGACTAAACCTAAAAATAGAGATGAAGAAGAAATTATGGGTTATCGTGATGTATTAAATACAATTCATGAAAGTCATGAATATATACCTATTCGCTCTTCCTATATCTTACAGCTTCATCGTGATTTATATAAATACTCCGAAAAGGGCATAGGTGGCAGATTTAAAAACACACAAAATATAATTGCTGAAACAAATTTTGATGGAACACAAAGGATCCGATTTACACCTCTGGCACCTTACGAAACCCCCGATGCCATTGATGCTATCTGTGACAGCTTTAACAAAACTATGGATGCACAGCTAATTGACTCATTAGTCTTAATTCCGATTTTTATTAATGACTTTTTATGCATCCATCCCTTTAATGATGGTAATGGAAGGATGTCACGTTTGCTGACTACTCTGCTTTTATATCAGAGTGGATATGTGGTTGGTAGATATATTAGTATTGAAAGTAAAATAGAAAAAACCAAAGCTAAATACTATGAGGTTTTAGAGACATCGGGAATTGGTTGGCATGAAGGAGAAAATGACCCAACACCTTTTATAAAATATATTCTTGGGATTATTCTAGCAGCCTATAGGGATTTTGATGCTAGGCTAGAGTATATGGATGAAAAACTTCCTGCACTAGAACAGGTAAGAATGGCTGTCAGTGAAAAAATAGGTAAGTTTACTAAGAGGGAATTAATGGAACTTGTTCCTTCTATAAGTAAGGCTTCTGTTGAAAATTCCTTAAGAACATTGATTGATGAAGGATTTATCCATCGTCATGGTAAGGGAAAAGCAACCTTTTATACTTACCTCGGTGGTAAATAGAGCAGCCCAAAGTTAGGGGGAGTAAAATGATTACAAAAAATAAAGATGACCATTTACTTGTGGCTATTGGAAAAGCCCGGTTTGATAATCCTGAAGATAATTCAGTACACCTAGTGGAAAATAATGAAGCCAATGATTTCTTAAACGACCTCGTTAATTTTCCCCATGCTTTTGTACTAGCTTGTTTGATGGATAGGCAAGTTAAAGCTGAGATTGCCTGGATGATACCGATAAGGCTTAAAGAGATTCTTGGCGACTTCTCTATAGATACCTTAAATAATCTAACCCACGAAGATTATAGAGAAATATTTAATGAGAACACCCTTCACCGCTTCAATGATGTAATGGCCAAGGTGTTCTATGATGGTGTAGAAAGAATTGTTAAAGATTATGATGGAAACGCATCAAAGATTTGGGCTGGAAATCCTAGTAGTGCTGCAGTGGTGTATAGGTTTTTACAATTTAATGGAGTAGGAATAAAAATAGCCACAATGGCTACTAATATTTTGGCAAGGCAGTTTAAAGTGCCCTTTTCTGATTACTACTCTATAGATATTTCGCCAGATGTACATATTCTGAGAGTGCTAAGAAGAAGTGGACTTGTAGATAAAGATGCCAGCATAGATTCTATTATTTATAAAGCAAGAGAATTGTGCCCAGAGTTTCCTGGCATTATAGATTTTTCATGTTGGGAAATTGGCAGAACTTGGTGCAGACCTCGAAACCCCAATTGTCAGGAGTGTATTATAGAATCAGAGTGTTTGAAAACTATTTAAAATTTAGGTGATTTATGATGCAAGCCAAGAAAGTAATAATTGAATGGTCTTATCCAAGAACGTATGACAATATTTTTTATTTACCCCAAATTAATGAGGTAGGCCTTTATTGTCTCTCTGTTAAATCAAATAAAGGCAAAGAGGAATTAATATATATCGGCAAAACAAATCATAGCTTTTATAATCGTTTAGGCTCTCATCAAGAATGGTTTAGTCTTTACAGAGGGAAACGATTAGTAAGGTTAGGTGTTATAAAACAGCCTAAAAAATATGACAATGAATTAATAACAGATATTGAAAGTGCCCTTATATATGAAATAAAACCCTTTGAAAATACAGATAAAATAAATGGTTATTCTTGTTATAATGTATGCGAAATAGAGAATTCAGGCTATAGGGGATTATTGCCACGCATTATTGATATGAGAAATCACGGAATAAAATAAAACTATATTTAACCTAAGCATCTCACACGAGGTGCTTTTTTCATGCCCATTTTTAAAGGAGGGATGCAGATGGGGCTATTAAAAAATATC
>CAZGUI010000192.1:0-2342 GCA_964528875.1 uncultured Bacteroides sp.
TTTTACCAATCCACTCCAAATATTTTATATCCTTTTTTAAAGAAAAAAGGAAAGATTGAGGTCCAAAGCATAAGGAGCCTTTGCTACGGAAGAAATACACCCAACAAATACGAACAAAAGAAAAAGCCTAAAAGGAAAGAACACTACACCTTAATATATAGAAAACGACACTTAGCAATTCAAACAAAGAGTAAAACGACACGAGCAACCCAACCTTATGGGTAGAACAACAAGCCACCAAAGACTGTCTTGCTGCTTCTTTTTATTCCATTATTATTTAGGGTCAGGGACCGAAGGGGTGTCGGTCTAGGACTGAAGGGTGCTCGGTCTAGGACCGAAGGGGGTTCAGTCCTAGACCGACCAACACCCCCATCAGAATGCACCAGCCGATGAATAAAAGAGAGGGGCAAATTACACACTCAAGCACAACCATTACCTCATATATCCGATGCAAAAAAAACAACCACGGCTAATAACACCAACTACCACAACCTCTAAACAACAAAAAATCACGCTGCTTGACTTACAAAAACAAGACACACAAGTTAAATGAAAACGATACCCACCCTTCACCTTGCTTAAACTACAACCCAACTTTTTGTTTTATTTATTCGCCCAACTGAACAAAAATGAAGCAAAAGAGTTATTAGATAAGTGTTTTGCGGATGTATTTTTACAGTCCAATCAAACCTAAGAAAAAACAAGACACCCAAATATGAAACCAACCATTATCAGTCTGAATTAACAAATTTCACAGCCAGAAAACTAACAATGATATCAAATGAAATATAGCATATACAACCGATTAACAAGTAGATATAGAGAAAACCAACAGTCAGAAAATTTCATAATATTTTCAGTTGCTCAAAAAACTAAAACACCAATATATATTGCTTTTATTGCAACTATAGAGCATCTATTTTGCAACTGTAGGATATACCTACAGTATTTTTTTCGCAAATTCGTTTAAACTAATAAATGGCAAGAATGAATAGTATGCGATCATTGAAAATAGCATTTTTAAGAAATAAACTTTCTAATTACACCACCCTCATTCTCTTTATTTTTTTATCTTCCGGAATGTTATCTGCCCAAACGGACCACTACATTGACAGTTTAATACAAATTGTAGATTTTGGTAACGGCAAGGAGAAGTTGGAGGCATTGGATAAACTGGTCACCATAAAAAGGCATCACAAAGATGGATTAAAGTACACCCAACTCTTTGAGAAAGAAGCACTATTGAATGGAAGCGACGAGATGCTAGGACGGGCTTATCTGGGTAAGGCCAAATACTATTACATTGGCGACAAAAACATAGACAGTGCGCACTACTACTTAAACAAGATCACTCCCTTAAAAATAGATATGGAGTTAGAAAAAGACGTATACTTTTTTCTTATCGCCTTATACATTGACGAAGGAAAACACGACCTGGTTATGTTCTACACAAAAAAAATATTGGCTAACGATGAGTATATAAAGGACAAAGATACGGAAGTGGAAGCCTATCTAAGGCTGGGAAGTTTATATGGCATACAGGAAAACTACAACGAATCGGTTCGCACCCTAGAAAAGGGGTTAGCCTTGATTGACAGTTATAAAGAGGAGTTACCAGATTACAACAGGCGACTCTATAAAGTAAAAATCTACTTACAACTTATAGTACACTACCACAACAATAAGGAGTTCAGAAAGTCGGTTACTGCAGCAGACTCGGTACTACATAATATACATCAAATTGAAACGATAGATAAAAAACCGATTCATATTATTTATAAGCAAGCCGCTTTAATTTCTGCTTCCAGAACCTATATCGACCTAAACAACATAGACTCTGCCCGAATAGTATTGGATAGTGCCCTAAGCACATTCGATGATATGACTTTACTTCCGGTGATCTACGAATATTATGGCACGGAGGCTAATTATTACAAAGCCATTCGAAACTACGAACGGGCTATGGGCTATATAAATAAAGCATTAACCACAGAGGCTCAAAAAGTACTATTACAAAAGGATATCATTGACATCCAAATCATGAAAAGTGAAATTCTTCACGAGCAGGGAAAGAATACAGAGGCGTATAACTTACTAAACACCATTTATTATACCCAAGACTCCTTGAAAAAAGTACAGTTGGCTTCACAAATCGCCCAAATACACACCATTTATGAAGTAGACAAGGTAAAGACGGAAATCGCTTTGCAGTCGGCCAAACTCTACCAAACCAAAGGTGTAGCCATAGTGGCCATTGCATCGGTAGCACTTTGCATCTTGATACTTATATTGATTAGAAGAAACAGCACCCTCAAAGAGCGAAAAAATAAAAAAATCTATGA
>CAZGUI010000193.1:0-2342 GCA_964528875.1 uncultured Bacteroides sp.
CCCGAGTTTAACAGCAAAAACTAAAAATGTAATCTCTACACATAAGCTTGTCCAATATATGAGCTTATTTTTTTATGTCAAATTTAAATCTTTTTCTTGTAATTCTATGTTAATCTATGGTATAATTAATGCATATAAATGGAGGTGTTTCCATGTTTCTGAAAAAAGACAAACGCCCTAATGGTAGAATATATTTATCCATTGTTAAGGGTTACAGAGATCCTATTACAAAGAAAAACAGACAAAAGTCTGTTATGAAGGTTGGTTTTTTTGATGAGCTAATCAAAGAATATGATGATCCTATCGCTCACTTTGAAGAAGTAGCAAGGAAAATGACTGAGGAAGAAAGACAAAAGGAGCTTCCGCTCTCTTTTAAGTTTTCCAGGGATGAAGAAATTGATTCATCTATCCAACTCAGAAAGAACATCGGATACTTAGTTTTATCACACTTCTATCACCTCCTTGAAATTGACAAGTTTATGATTAATCGTCAGAGAAATCTAAAGGAAGAATATTCTCTGAACAATATATTTCAAGCATTAGTTTATTTAAGAATATTATCTCCTTCTAGTAAGAAGGCATCTTTTGAGACATTATCTAATTACTTTTTTGATTCTAATTTCAGTTTAGCAGATATTTATCGTGCTCTTAGTAAATTTAATTTTTACAAAGATGATTTAATTCTTAGTTTGCATGAGAGAATCAGAATGCTCTATGGGCGTAATTTAGAAAAGGTTTATTATGATGTTACAAATTATTATTTTGAAATTCCAAACGATGATGATTTCAGGAAAAAAGGGTTTTCTAAGGAACATCGACCTAATCCTATTGTTCAAATGGGTCTTTTAATGGATCAATCTGGACTACCTATCACCTATAAACTATTTGAAGGCAATGTAAATGATTGCAATACCATGATGCCTGTTTTACATGATCTTAAAGATGAATTCGGTCTTGGTAAAGTTATTGTAGTTGCTGATAAGGGCATAAATACTGGGGAAAACATAGCCTACAATATTATCCAAGGAAATGGATATATTTATTCACAGACTATCCGTGGAGCGACTAATGAATTAAAGGATTATGTTCTTAATGAAGAAGGATATATTCACTCTGAAAATGGCTTTAAGATAAAGTCACGAATCGTTTCTACTAAGATTTGGATAACTGATATTCATAATCGAAGAAAACAAGTAGATGTAGAACAGAAGCAAATTGTATTCTACAGCCCTGACTATGATAAAAAAGCAAAACATGAAAGAAACCGAGTAATTGAAAAAGCAAGAAAACTAATCTCTAGAAACCAGACTGCACCTAAAAATGGATCCTACAAATATTTGAAGAAAGAAAAGATAGATAGGGAAACCGGTGAAATATTAGATCCTCACGATTTTCATACCATAGATAAAGAAAGAATCCTAGAAGAAGAAAAATATGATGGATATTATTTGCTAGTTACAAGTGAATTAGGTATGAAAGATGGAGAGGTTATTGATGCTTACAGAGGTCTATGGAAGATTGAAGAGTCATTTAAAATTACAAAATCCGAACTCAAGGCAAGACCAGTTTATCTTTCAAGAAAAGACCGTATTGATGCTCATTTTCTCATATGTTTCATAAGTCTTACGCTATTAAGACTGCTTGAGAAGGAGCTTAAAACAAAAGGAATATCTACTAAGGATTCTGTCCAAACAATGAGAGAGATGACCGGTACTTATCTAGACGAAAATTATTACCTGTTTGATTGTAACAATGATATTGTAAAGGCATTTGAGGAGATTACAGGGATTGAATTTTCAAAGAGGTTTGCAAGTTTAAAAGAAATTAAAGATATGATTGCTTTTACAAAGAAAAACTCATAGAACTACAACTTTATGATAAAAACATACAGCCTATATCCATCTATTATCAATGGGTACAGGCTGTTTTTTCCTTGTTTTTGCTGTCAAAGTCAAGATTATAGTTTATTAATAAAGATTTGTCTAATATTAGCTGAAAAAAGATAAGATACTATTGCCACATTATCTTATGAGTTTTCTAGCTTGTATTTATCTCTATTTTGTAGTATCATTGCCATTACAATTAGGCATTTTAAGGAGGTTATAAAAGTGAATCAAGAACGATTGATAAACCAATTTTTGGACTTTGTAAAAATATCTAGTCCTAGTGGAAAAGAAGGTAAATTTGCAGAAGTTCTTAAAAAAGAAATGGAAGATATGGGTTTTGATGTAAAAGTAGATAAGGAGGCTGGGATAAAGGCTAACTCTGACACAGGAAATTTAATAGGATATTTAAAAGGTAGTAAAAAAGATGCTAGCCCCATCATGTTCTGTGCCCATATG
>CAZGUI010000194.1:0-2327 GCA_964528875.1 uncultured Bacteroides sp.
AGAAGAATTATCAGATCAAGATATAGATTTAAAAGATGCTTATAAAGAAGCTTTAGCATTAATTAAACATATGAGAGATATGGCTTTAGAGATTCGTGATGAAGCTGATGATTTTGTACTCTCTAACATGATGGAAGATCATATCGCAGATTATTATAAGAGAATTTGGTTCTTAGAAAGTGCCATTAAATAATTCTATAAAGTATTTACTTTTATTGAGGCTGAAATCATTGATTTCAGCCTTTTTTTATGACTGAATCTTATATATAAATAGATTTCATGATCTGTGCAATCACGGGAGAAGCTAATATTTTTAGTCCGACTGCATTCAATGCTATAATCATATGAATTGACTCACGAAAAATAAGGAGGATAATCCTGTGACAAAAAGAGTATTATCATTGCAAGGTGCTGAGAATGTGAGGGAGCTAGGTGGCTATCAAACTCAAAATCTACAACAAATCAAATGGCATAAAGTACTACGTACAGCTGATTTATCGAATTTAACGCAAGAGGATATTCAGTTTTTGACTGATTATGGTCTGAAGACCATTGTTGATTTTCGTTCAACTCAAGAAGCTCTTCAAGCCCCAGATCCTGAGATTGAAGGAGTAAATCGCATTTTTCTTCCTGTTTTTTATGAAGGGGATCTTGAACAATCTGGCGGACCTGAAGATTTGATTCAACAACAATTCGCTTTAAATATTTCGCCTAAAGCCGTAATGCAAAAATTCTATAAAACATTTGTTCAAGACGAGCATTCTGTTAAGGCATATAAAAAATTTTTTGAACTATTATTAGCAAACGATCAAAAAAACGAAGTACTTTTATTCCATTGTACTGCTGGAAAAGATCGTACTGGATTTGCTTCGGCCTTATTTTTACATGCGTTAGGTGTTGATCAAAAAACTATTTTTGAAGATTATTTGCTCACGAATAAAAACCTTAAAAATATCGAGGCAAAAATGAATGAGTTTGAAATTCCTGCAGACTTATCTCAAGATATGTTAGAGGAATTAAAAGATATGTGGAGGGTGAATGCCAGTTATCTTGAAGCCGCTTTTGATGCAATTGATGAAGACTATGGTTCAATAGATCAATTTATAAAACAAGGTATAGGATTAAATAAAGAAGATATAAATCAATTGAAAAAAATCTATCTTTATTAATAATTATTCTTAATTGTTCAAAATTTTTTATGACAATAATATCAAAGCTATGCTAAACTAAGCCAGATTGATGATGAACAATCAAACATACTGCTTTAGAGATAGGTAGGAGAGTATAAATATTGAAGAAATTTTTTAGAAAAATTTGGGGCTATATTTTATTTGGGGTAGCCAAGTTTTTAGATGTTCTATTTGGAGGTTTAATTAAATTATTTTCTTTTTTAGTTGAAAAGACAAAAAATATTAGACAGTTGTTTTATCCTGTATTTGGTTGCCTTGTCTTATTTTTATTTATCAATCCCTTTACTTTACTTTTATTTACGCGACTCTGGATTTTTATTCCATTAGCTATTCTTTTGATTTTTCCAATGTTGGGAACAGGCTTTGTTTCTTTTTTAAATTATTGGAAATACGCTGTTTGTACTTATTTGTATGATAGATCAACTTTTTATATTCAAGATATTGGGACAAAACGGACTTTTGCTAGCTATAAAGAAGAATATTATCGTAAAAAAGAAGAAGCAGAAGAAGCTGCGAGAGAAAAACGAAAAAGAGAACAACAAGAACAATGGTCAAAAGTCTTTGAAGAATTTTTTAGAAATTTTCAAAGTGGTGGCTATACTAATTTTGGTGGTGGCCAACGTGGCGACTATTCAGGTTATACAGGTTATAATCCAATTTCCGATTTTTCTAAAAAGTACAAAGAAAGTTGTGCTACTTTGGAATTACCTTTAAATATTAATGAAGCTCAAGTAAAAGAAGCTTATCGCAAATTAGCAAAAAAATATCATCCGGATTTAAATAAATCTGATGATGCAAAAGAAAAATTTCAACAAATTAATGCCGCTTATGAGTTTTTATCTCAAGAGAATATCGATCGTTATAAGAAATTAAATAGAATGTAAAAAAATAAGAAGTAAAACTTGTTAGATTCATTTTAGTTTCATATAATGCCTATGTTAATAAAAATTCGAGGTGTAGCGCAGTTGGTAGCGTGCCTGCTTCGGGAGCAGGAGGTCGCAAGTTCAAGTCTTGTCACCTCGACCATAAACATTAAAAGCCTTGATATACAGGGTTTTTTTATTTTATTGATACTAGTTTGATACGATGATTGACAAGTTAAATTAGACATTGCCAAACTAAATTGGACAGTAAAGT
>CAZGUI010000195.1:0-2293 GCA_964528875.1 uncultured Bacteroides sp.
CACAAAATGCCGAATATCATTTCCACTCATAAAGTGAAATTTTGTTTTGGAGCCTAAATTTTTTATATAAAATTTTTTAGAAAAAACAATGAAAAAGGCAATATTTAGAACTTCAAATTTTGTCATATTACCCTTTTCATAAGATTTACACGCGTTTCCAAGATTATTTCCTGACATGGATCTATCTTTTGTATGATTAAAAACAGCTGAATAAATAGTGAATGTTTTTAAGAAAATTCGCATTCGATAATAAGTTTTATAGCATGATCATCTATGATTCTTTTTTTAGATTGGCTGCCATAAAGTAATGCGCCGGTACACACCTTATCAATTAATCTGGCTGTGCCGGAAGCAAACCGATAAATTTCATCTATTGCCGCATCGGTGAAAATTTCCCTGTCACATCTGGCATTTTTTAGTTGATGACTGAATCGCCACCAACCTTATCATCTGAAAGTATTCCCTTGAATGAAAGGGCGGTTTTATGTATCTTTTTTCTTCTCTGATTTACTGTGGTGGCTGCATTTAATAGTCTCGAATTCTATTAAGCCTTTTTTACGGCTGCTTATTACTTTTAATAAATTTCCACAGATGGGACAAACAGAAGTTTCTCGCTCCTAACTAGAAAAAAATCGGGTTTACTTTTGTCGTCTATCCAATAATCGTGTATAATGGCCATGACTATGTTGGTGGGCATCCCGACGGTCGTGCTTATAACACGACCATCTTTAAAGGGACGCCTTTCCTTTCTCTTTTTAAGGACATTATACTCGTCTATTCACGGACAGACAAGTCCGGTAGCTTTTGGATAAATTTTGGCGGTAAAAACAAATTAGAAAGAAAACAATTGAAAAAGTAAGGAGAGTTGATGATTCATATTATATTCAAGAGCATACGCATGATCTAGAAAGATAAGTATATCATGGTGTTATTTAAGAAGATGATTGATAAATGTGATTAAAAAGGAGTTACTTCTGAAATGGAATTTGTTTGGGTCGAGAAAAATAAAGATATTAAAGAAATAACAAATGAAGAAATGAAAATACAAATAAGGTGGAGTAAAGAACCTGCCGAAGATTATTTAAAATTATCTAGGCAGTACATGAATGCAGGATATATAACCTTAAAAGAGGTTATAGAAAATCCACACGGGGATAACATTAAGTATGATATGTGGTTTTTGCCTGGTGTTTATATGATGCGACAGGCCTTAGAATTATTACTAAAGGCAGGATTTGCTATAAAAGGTTCTACAAAAGTTGAGCTACAGGATATATTTCTTGCTAATAAGCATGATGTAATGGGTTTATATAATACATATAAAGATAGGTTTGGGATTGAAAAACTTAATGAATCTAATCGGAAATGGTTAGAAGTTTATTTAGATAGCATAGAGGTAGTAGACTCTAATTCAGATCTTTTTAGATATCCATTTAAGGATGATTTCATGCAGCAATTTGGTAATATGGCCTTAGATATCGTGCATATGAGTCATAGATTAATCTTTTGTTATAGTGCCTTGAATAAAGTGATTTTTGGTGAATGGTTTTATGAAATTAAATTAGATCTCGAGGAGGAGCCTAGCTTTTTACAATTTACGAGTTCTGCTATTAATAATTGCTATTTGTGGGATTCACCTTGGAGTGACGGATTTTATAAACAAGTAAGAGGATATATCGAGGTTGCTAGGTTCCTATTCGAAAAGTTTAAAGAATCAAAAGATGAAGGATTGATTTACCCGATGGTATTCTTAATGAGAAATGCAATTGAATTAGGACTAAAAAGGCTCTTTCACACACAGATGGAAGAAAGAGTTGAAGAGCATATCATTAGAAGAAAAAGGAATTCACATTTATTATATAAAGACCTATGGAAGTCTATTAAACCAATATTAGTTTACTATTCAAATGAAGATAACCAAGAGGAAGAAACACTAGATTTAGCTGAAAGTTATATAAAGTCTTTGAATAATCTAGATAAAAAAGGTGATATATTTAGATATCCGTGTACATTTAGCTGTGAGTACAAGCTCAATGATGTAGAGATTGATGTAGAGAACGTTTATAATTATCTATTAGGTCTTTTCCATTTTATTGATGGATGTGATTCATGGTTAGACAATATTAAGGATTATGAAATGGAAATGAAAAAAGAGCATGAATCAGATATGCGTAGTGAATGGGAATCAGAAATGAGAGGATATTTGGATTGGGAGTATTAAATATCTAAGTTTTGGAGGACAAAAGCAATCTGGTAATATGTCAAGGGGGGGAAAAATAGAATGTGTGAATTA
>CAZGUI010000196.1:0-2263 GCA_964528875.1 uncultured Bacteroides sp.
TGTTTTTATTCTCTTCCATCCAATATTTGTCGTCTTTAGCAGAAGTTTTTTCATAAGGCTTAGATGTTACTTCCGCCAATGCATAGCAACCAGCGTTCTCTCCGGTAATCCAAATAATTACTTTATCACCTTCTTTTATCGCACTCTTATGTGCTGTCACTGTCCAAGTTTCTACAGCCTCCTCTTTCATCGCTGATTCAAAATCAAACTGTTTTGGATTTCCTTGAAATATCCAATAGTTTACCATCGCACTCATATTTTCCGTCTGAAATAGTATATCCTGTGCCAACAGTTTGAAGTTTACACCGTCATAGTATTGTGGAATATAGCTTTTGACTTGTTCAATTAATTCATTGTCTGGTTTAATATATTTCTCTACCAAGTCATCTATGAGTGAAAGATAATGAGCATACCTTTCATTTATCTTTGCTTTCTTTATCCCTAATAGTTTGCAATAACTATTGTAATAAGAATATTTATAAAAAGTATATTTTTCAGGATTGTGAAAAGTTAAGTAGGTTGATATAGAACGCTCATCTTGGTGATGTTGGTTTGTTTTTCCCAAGGTTTTATACAGTGTGTTGGTTTGTTTTGAGAAAGCCTTTATACGCTCAGTTAGATCAACAGACTCATCAAATAATTCAACAAACAGACTACGTATCTCATCAGGATTGACTTCGGTCAATTCGTTTATAACTGCTTTACTCAAATGATACATTAAGTTGCTATAATTAATCGACTTTATTTCCTCCTGCAAATTCTTTGCTTCAAGGTCTGGTCTTTCTTTGTGTTCTTCAAGAAGCTCCCATTTATAGACTTCGTCTTTTAATTGAGTTTCTGCAATGTGTTTCTTATAGTTCTCAATCATCAATTGTATGGGGTCGTCACTTGTGTTTTCTTTATTCCACACCCAAGCCTCATACGACAGCTTGTAGAAAGGCACATCAGTTTTCTCTCTTATCTTTTCAAGAAGCTCCATATACTCACTATATGTACTAAACTCGTAATCTAGGCCCAATACCTCCCTAATGTAAGGTATAGTAGGTCCATTAATAGGTAGATATTTCTCAGGATTGATATAAAACAGTGCCTCAGTTAATTTTGCTCTTCCCACATTTTTTATATTCAAAGCATCTGCAAAAAGTTCATCGTAAATATCACCCTCTAACTCCTTTTTAAACAGATTCCACAGACGAGAAACTTCGTTATTCACTCTCAAATATTCTGGTGGAAACAGCCAAACTCTTTGAGCTTGTGCTGTAGGGATACCATCTACACCCAGGGGAGATTCTATATTTAATTTTTCAGCAATTTGTTGAAGATACTCTAGTCGTCTTTTATCTCCATACTTATGTATATAGCCAAAGAAAGTAAATGGGTCTATTTCTCTTAACTCAATATCATGTTTTCCAGACTTCGTTCGGTCATTAAAGCCAGTTATACCAAGAGATTTTAGTAAATCAATCAACTCTTGTTGTGAATTTTCTTTGTCGCTCAAGTATTGTACTATTCCTTTGTGCGTATTTACCCATGAAAAGTTATTATCCATTGCTTTAAATTTTATACTCGTCATCCCTTATAATTTCTGTTTTCTATCTTTAACAAACGTCTCTTTCATTCAATCCCACATCACAATACTTCCATTCTCATCAACATCTAACTTACCATCACATTTGGGACATGGTCGCTTTTTATTATCCCACTCCCTAATATGTGTCCTTAAATTGCACTTCGGACATTTACCAATATCAGACTCATCAGGTTGTTCATTCGTCCAGTATCGAGTCACAACATCCACTACTTCCTTGCACAGATCACACAGCATGGCATTAGTTTTAATAATAAACCCCACGTCTGAACCACCCGATATTTCGTTCGAATAGCTGCATTTGTTGCATTTGTATGTTCTGAGTGTTCCCATTTGTGTTTAATCACCATCAATTAAAACAATAGTGTGGTGAGCCTTCCTTGTATTCCTCACATCTGCATTATCAAAAACAGATGTTGTAATAAATATCCCTTAATATTTTCATCACTAATCACGCATAGTAAGTTTCAAAAGTACCGTTCACGTACTTTGCAATTAGTGTATCGTTTAATATTTACAAATGTTGTAAAGATAATAATAATGTGAAAATAAAAGAACAAAAAGGTTGGGTAAATGAGGAATAAACTCTTTATTATATTTCCTCTTTAAACTATAAGAACACACTCATCAATTCCGAAACCTCATCACACCCTCTCCATCTTCTCAATAAAATAT
>CAZGUI010000197.1:0-2197 GCA_964528875.1 uncultured Bacteroides sp.
TGATGATAACAAAGTATTGTACAGAAATAAATTTCAGTTTAAGTTGCAGTTTACAATGCTTTATAAAAATATGTAAATATAATGATTATTTACATCTAAAATTATCAAATGAAATTTTATTATGACAGACAGTTAGTGGCAAAATGATAGGAGGAAAATCACGGTGAAATTTTTGTCAAAGCAAAATGAAAGATCCACTTTTTACATGTGAAATATTTACTATGTTAATGTAGGGAAATATAACGCAGAAACTGACCATATTTTGTTGTTCTCTTGCTTGAAATATAATCGAATCAATTCGATGATTTCAGTAGTGAATTACACATGTTAAGAAAAATAACTTTCGTTGTTTGCTGAAGAGAACGTGTAGAAGCGCGAAAAAATATAAGGAGGATCAAGATTTAAATTATTAAAAAGGTTATAATAGAAATAGAGTTTATATACATAATAATTAGAGTATAAAAGTATATTTATGTAATAAGAATAATAGATTAATTAACATAAATGACTTTAAAAAAATGTTTGATGGACAAGGTATTGGATTATAGATCCAGTCAGCATAGTAGGGATTTTCCTGACTTTGATATTGATAATGTGGAGGAGTAAATGAACAAGTTGAGGAAGAGGATTTATGCGTTTTTTATTGCAATGTTGCTAGTTATGTATTTATTAGAACCTGTGACGCATATTTCTGCTCTAATTGACGAAGGAACATCGATTATTTCGAGTGAAGTAGCTGATAATCTTCTTTCAGAAGATGGAGAAGGAAGTATTATAAATGGCGCAGTCATTGAGAAAGAATCAAAAATGCTTGAAAATGAGTTGATTGATTCTCAAGAACAGAATAAGACAACTGAATATGATTTGACTGAACCTTTAGAAGAGCAAACAATTGAAGATGATTCAGAAGTTGGCAAGGATGTTGAGGATGATTCAACTGAACCATTAGAAGTGCAAACAATCGAAGATGATTCAGAAGTTGGCAAAGATATTGAAGACAATTCTGAAGAAGACGAGGGTTTGCTTATATATCGAGTACAGTTTTTGGTTATTGACGAAGAGGATGATGATTTAGATTCGCTTTCTGCTTTAAGTGCCATTGAAGACTTGCCTGAATTGCCTGATGTCGATCCTCTCGAAGGTGAAGCAGAGGATGGCGAAATCATTACAGTGGATCCGCCCGAAGTCGAAGAGTTCGAGCTGATCGAGGGACAAGATTTAGAATTTGAAGTGTTGGAAGAGGAAGAGAACAACTTTTCTCTGTTTTTTGCGCCCCGAGCAGTTGGAATGGATGTAACCAACGTAAATAGCAGTAATACTTATTTAAATTCTGATTTTTATAAAGAGAGTCCTTTAGGCATTGCAGGAAACTTTCATTTAGTTGGTCTAACAGAGGTTAACAACCCTGCGCATACCAACGGAAACATCCTGACCCCTAGACTTGTTTATGTTAGTAACTTCGGTACAAATAACTTAACGATAAAAGAGGTTAGCTATGCTAGAGAGATTGTAACTGAAACCAGTAGAAGCATAACAGCTGGTGCTCACCCACAGTCCTACCTTGTGGTTGGTAGAAGCACTACAATTGGAACAGTCGATAATAACAATTATTGGTCCATCAACGACCAAAAATTGGACTATCCTGAAAAAAAATCGATGCCCAACCAACTATGGCAGGACGATACAGCAGACTTCATTAATTTTAATGACGTGAAAAATCAGGTCGTTGCCGTAAACAAGAGCCTAAGCACTATGCCAAATTCGGACGTCACTATTAATGGTAGTGATATGAACAATCAAACAATCCATATTCAGGACTCGAGTAAGGATTGTAACGTTTATAATTTCAAAGATAGTGATTTTCAAAATCCAACAAATCCGATTAAGATAACCGGTTTCAATCCGAACAAGCCGACAACGTTAACAATAAATGTAGACATGGTCGGTAAAACGAGCTTCACTATTCCAGCTTCCGTGGCATATTACACGGATGGAACCTCCGTTTCCACAGGTGAGGTTTCTACCTGGTCGAATGCTAATGTTATTTGGAATTTTTATGATTCTTCTAAATCGGACAACATTTACAGAGGTAGCATCTCTAATACTGGTGGTGCGGTAACGGGGTATATCATTGCTCCTGGTGCTACTGTTGATTTGAAGAACAACCTTAACGGCACAGTTATTGCTGACAAAATTA
>CAZGUI010000198.1:0-2189 GCA_964528875.1 uncultured Bacteroides sp.
CAGTTTCTAGTTACTTTGCTAGCTGGAGTAGCTACTGGAATTCTATTTTATAAAAGTCGCAAGCAGGCCTATTTTCTACTTACCTGCTTTTATGGTACCTTTGCACTAGGTACCCTTTATTGGACCCTACATATACTCTTATTTGACTATACGCCACAGGTTTTCTATGTATCAGAACTCGCTTGGGTTGCCAGCTATATGTTTTTGCTGACATTGGGATATAGTCTATCCACTCCCGAGGAAAGAAATTTTAGGCATCCTGCTCTATGGTTGGTTCCTGCTTTTTGTCTGCCACAGTTGCTTTTATACTTAAGTCATGGTGATATAATTTTTAATCTGTTGATATGTGGTACAACAATGGCTGTTGCCTGGAACTCTGCCCGTGGATTGCTTTATGCTAAAAGGCAGGGGGGAATGTTGCGGGATAAGCAATATCTTCACATAACCCTTTTATGTGTTGTTATACTAGAATACATCCTATGGACGGCCTCCTGCTTTTGGCTTAGTGATACCCTTGCAAACCCCTATTTTTGGATTGACTTTTTGCTGACAGTGGCACTTTTGGCTCTTTTACCTGCCCTGCGAAAGGCGGTGGGCTAATGATTTATATTGAAAATGTCTTTGTCTGTATTGCGGCACCGCTTTTGGTGGCCATGTTCGCTATGGGCAAAGAATATTACCGCATCTTCTTTTTTTGCTTTGCAGGCATGGGGGTTTGTTTGTTATCGGCCTATATCAATAGCTTTTTTGTCCATTTTTACAATGCGGATTTCTTTAATGCCACAAGCCAGATCGCCCCTGTGGTTGAGGAAATTATGAAGCTCTTGCCTCTACTTTTTTACCTGTTAATATTTGAACCTAAGTCTGAGAAAATTCGTGCTGCTGTGCTGATCGTGGCTGTTAGTTTTGCCACTTTTGAAAATATTTGCTACCTAATCCAACATGGTGCGGCAGATCTTTCGTTTTTACTGATTCGCGGTTTTGGCACCGGAGCCATGCACATTGTTTGTGGGGCAATTGTAGGCTTTGGTCTGGTGTATGTATGGCAGCATGCTTGGCTTAGGGCTGCGGGAACCCCTAGTCTTTTGTGTGCTGCTATCACTTTCCATGCAATTTATAACTTACTAATCGCCCACGGTGGTTCGACCCAGTACCTTGCTTATGTACTGCCTATTCTTACCCTGCTGCTAGGGGCTGTAATTGCTAGGCTAGTGAAAGCCATCCCACAAAGTTGAAATGGGATAAAAACCTCTCTTTTAAGAGCTGCTATATGACAGCTCTTTTTCTGTTTATAAAGTTTTAAAAATATTTTTGATTTTAGGTGCGTAGTTTTATGGTTTTTTGTACCTATATAAGTAGAGGGGTTTTTATGAAAGCAATTTGTGGGGAAAGGAATTTTTCAAATGCATGATACTAGTGAACGGATTAAAAGAGTAAAGTGGAGAATTCGCAAATTACAAAGTAGAAGCGAAAACAGAATGATCAAGACCCTTGCTCTTATCTGCATTACATTGTCATTTTCCTTAGTGGGGCTAATTGCTGACCTGACGGATGGTGGCTGGGCTGCTGTATCAGGACTGTACGCTACAATGCTATTATACGAAGATGCTGGTGGATATGTTCTTGTGGCCCTTATTTCCTTCACCCTAGCAGTGATAATTACGATACTAGGTCTACGTTACCGTGAGAATATAAAAAGAGTAGCAATAAACAAGGATGAGATAAAAGAATGGAAAGGTGAATGAAGCAAATTATCGTCAATAAATAGAGGGCAAAGGAGAATGGATGACAATGAGCATTAAATCCAAAAGATGGATTGTCTTTATAAGTATATTTGTTTTTCTCGTGGGAGTTATTGGGATTGTAATAAGGGACTCAAGCCAAAGTCCTGATTTTTATAGTGCTAAGGAAAGCCAAACTGCTTCCATACAAGAAATACAGCTAGCAAGCTCTGATGCTGTACCTAATGTGCATTTTCCCCTTTTACCTAGTGAATTTGATGATAAGATTTTGGAAAAAGACAGGGGAGAAAAGGAAAGAACTATCAGTACCTTGGAGGATATGGTTACCAAGGACAGTTTTGAGCAGCAGAAAGAAGATATGAAAAGGATAGAGGAAAAGATCAATAAGGTGAATAGCCATGTTGAAAAGGGAAGGGATTACTTCAATCAGGCTAAGTACCCCCAGGC
>CAZGUI010000199.1:0-2178 GCA_964528875.1 uncultured Bacteroides sp.
AAAAACTCGAAAGCAGATAATAATTTAACTTATTATGTTTCAGCATTAAATAGAACATATAATGAAAGTAAACCGGTAAGAGTCAAGAAATAAACCGGTAAGAGTCAAAAAAGCATCCATGTACCAAAGAAAGCTTAAAAAAGATGCAAATATAATCATATTATGGTTATATTTGCAATAAATTTAGCAATCAATGAAAAATATCAGTTTAAGCGAATGGATTAGGAATTGTGAAATACACGGTTACAACACTTTCTCTTTTGAGGATGTACGTGAAGCGTTCCCAAATATATCAGATCAAAATATATCAAATTCTCTTTATCGCTTGACCGTAAAAAAAAGGATTGTGTCTGTCTATAAAGGTTTCTATGTGATTATTCCGCCACAGTATGCAGCAAAAGGTATTGTTGCACCGACTTATTACATTGACCAGTTAATGCAATATATCGAGAAACCTTATTATATAAGTTTGCTAAATGCCGCAGAATTACATGGGGCAGCGCACCAACGTTCACAGCGCTTTTCTGTAATGACGATCTATCCTTCTGCCAATGTATCAAAAACAAAAAACAATATCCTTGATTGGATATACAGAAAAAAAATTCCTGAAGATTTTCTGCTGATAAAAAACTCCGAGACTGGAACTGTTCGTTTTTCTAATCCAGAACTTACTGCAATCGACTTAGTACAATATGAAAAGCATATAGGTGGCTTGTCCAGAGCAGCAACTGTTTTAGCGGAATTAACGGAAGAAACCGATTTTTCAAAAGTATCAAATGCCCTACTTGATTATACATCCGTAACAGCAATGCAACGGTTAGGGTTTATTTTAGACAATATATTGGAAAAAAAAGAACAGGGGGATATTTTATACAAGCAGTTATCAAACTACGGAAAAAAGCTTAACTTTATTCCATTAAGTACCCGTTCGAAGAATAAAAATAATGAAAGAGATACCCGTTGGAAAATATTCATTAACACAAAAATAGAAGTTGATGAATTATGATAAATAGAGCAGCCATACTTCAATGGAGAACGCAAGTGCCCTGGAATACTGCAGAACAAGTGGAACAGGATTTGATAATATCCCGTGCTTTGATATCTATTTTCAGCGATGAGTTTCTCTCAAGCCAGTTGGCGTTCAGAGGAGGAACGGCATTGCATAAGCTATATCTTTCTCCCCAAAGCAGATATTCGGAAGACATTGACCTTGTGCAAATTAATGCGGGACCGATTAAGCCAATTCTTTCTCGTTTAGGAGATGTATTGGATTTTCTGCCCGATAAGTCTGTCAAACAAAAACGACACAACAACACCATGTTGTTTCGTATGGAATCTGAGATACCTCCAGTTATACCATTGCGCCTAAAAATTGAGATTAATTGTTTTGAGCATTTTAATGAATTGGGATTAGTTAAAGCTCCTTTCTCTATGGGAAACAGTTGGTTTTCGGGAAGTTGTGAGTTAACTACCTATGCACTGGATGAATTGTTGGGAACAAAACTCCGTGCACTGTATCAACGTAAAAAAGGGCGTGATTTATTTGATTTATACAAAGCCCTAAACATAACGGATGCTGATCCTGAAGTAATTATTCGCTGTTACAAACGGTACATGGATTTTTCTGTTTCTCAACCACCAACATACAAGCAATTTATTTTGAATATGGAAAATAAAATGGTTGACCCTGATTTTTTGACGGATATAGATAATTTGATACGTCCCGAAGAAACTTATAATGTAGAAGAAGCTTATAGGGTTGTGAAAGAAAGAATAATCTACAAGTTGATGAAATAAGGTGTGCCTTTTCCCTTTTTCCAAGAAGAGACACAATTTTGACATTATAGGACCTACAATTTAAGGTAATAAAACACATAAAACTATATACTTTCCCTAAAAAAAGTTGTATCTATCTAAGGTATTACATCTTTATTTTGAAGAAGGAATGAATTATCCCCCTCATTAGTGAAATTTTACCGGTCTAATTTTCTTCTGTTGACAATTGGGATCGTAACTTTGCCGAAGAATATAAGGGTAAGACAGAAATAAAGGAAGCTATCTCCAATCTTGATAAATCCTCACTTGAACAGTCGGGAAAAGAAAAAGACAAGGGCAATACAAGACTATCTAAAATGAGGTTTCCCCAACCGTCAGGCAGACTATCATCAAACACACCAA
>CAZGUI010000200.1:0-2166 GCA_964528875.1 uncultured Bacteroides sp.
ACCATAGTCACCACTTCAAGCATCTCATCGCTTGTAATTCTGCGACCATCAATCATCTGCGTTTCCACACCTAGCTTTTCGGCAATCTGTGTTGCTAGTCTCCCACCACCATGAATCAGGGCTTTGTACCCTTCAATTTGAGTGAAAGAGGTGAGTAGCTGGTTTAAACTCAGCTTATCTTCAACTACTTTTCCCCCAACCTTAATTAAAGTTATTTTAGTTTTAGAAGCCATATTCAAATTACTCTAAATAGGTATAACCGTATAGTCCTGAACGATAATTTGCCAAGAACTCTTTTCCTTCTTCTTGAGAAATCTTTCCGGATTTAACCGATTTAGACACCCAACTCTCTAATGTTCTAACCAATTTCTTGGGATTGTATTGAACATATTCCAATACCTCCGCTATAGTTTCTCCATCAATGACTTGATCAATGGAGTAGCCTTTATCATCAACGGAAACATGAACAGCATTAGTATCTCCAAAAAGATTATGCAAATCACCTAATATCTCCTGATAAGCACCTACTAGAAACACCCCAATGTAATAGGTCTCTTTTGAGCTTATGGAATGTACCGGTAAAGTATGCGATACATTACGTGTAGAGATGAAATTTGATATTTTTCCATCAGAATCGCAAGTGATATCCTGTAAAGTAGCTACTCGGTTTGGTTTCTCTCCTAAACGTTGAATAGGCATAATAGGGAAGATTTGATCTATCGCCCATAAGTCGGGAAGAGATTGGAATAACGAGAAGTTACAGAAGTATTTATCTGCTAACAATTTTGTCAGCACACGGAACTCCTCCGGTGGGTGTTTCATTTGTGAAGCAATAGCGTTTACATCTTGCACAATAGACCAAAACAGTCGTTCAATTTGTGCTCGTGTTTTTAGATCCACAATACCGTGACTAAATAATTCTAATCCTTCTTCTCTAATCTGTTGGGCATCGTGAAAAGACTCCAATACCCCACTCTGATTCAAGTTATCCCAAATATCATAAAGCTCCTGAACCAATTCATGATCCTCTTCAGAAACCACCATACTCTCATCCCATTCAGGAACAGAACTTGTTTCTTTAACTTCAAAGACTAACACTGAGTGATGAGCGGTCAGAGCTCTTCCACTCTCTGTAATTATATTAGGGTGTGGAATTTCGTTTTTATCACTTGCATCTACCAACGCAGAAACAGAATCGTTTACATATTCTTGGATGGAATAATTAACGCTACTACCGGAAATGGAAGAACGCGTACCATCGTAATCTACACCTAATCCACCACCTATATCAACAAACTCTACATTAAAGCCTAATTTATGTAGCTGTACATAGAATTGCGAAGCTTCACGCAAAGCTGTTTTTATTCTTCTAATTTTAGTTACCTGACTGCCAATATGGAAATGGATTAATCTTAAACTTTCTTCCATTTTATTATCAGAAAGGAACTCTAAGGCTTCCAATAGTTCACTGGAGGTCAGTCCAAACTTACTGTTATCACCTCCAGAATCCTCCCACTTTCCACTACCTGAACTAGCCAATTTAATACGAATACCTATGTTTGGCATTACTTTCAAATGCTTTGCCATTCGGGCAATCAGAGCTAACTCGTTAAGTTTTTCAACAACAAGGAAAATTTTCTTTCCCATCTTTTGAGCTAATAAAGCCAACTCAATATAAGCCTCGTCTTTGTATCCATTACAGATAATCAAAGAATCCGAATCCATATTCAACGCTATAACAGCATGTAACTCGGGTTTAGAACCAGCCTCTAACCCAATTTTATATTTTTTCCCATGGCTAATAATTTCCTCAACCACAGGCTGCATCTGATTTACTTTGATGGGATAAATGGTGAAATTTTGAGCCTTATAACCATATTCATTTATAGCAGATTCAAAACAGCTAGACATCTTCTTTATTCGGCTATCCAGTATATCAGGAAAACGAATAAGCATAGGCGATTCAACATCACGCAAATCCAACTCATCTACTAACTCTCTTAGGTCAACGGCAACACCATCTTTACGAGGTGTAACAAAAACGTTTCCCTTTTCGTTGATACCAAAATAAGATACACCCCATCCATTGATGTTGTATAACTCTTTAGAATCGTCAACGTTCCACTTTCTCATTTTCTAAATCCTTTTTCAATCATTAATAGCTAT
>CAZGUI010000201.1:0-2164 GCA_964528875.1 uncultured Bacteroides sp.
ATTGGAAATCAGATAGTCTGCTGTGATATGCTTGATGTCGTCCTGTCTAATTAGGCTGCCTATTTTATAAGTGTCTTGCACTTTAAATTTGTTTGAAGAGCTACTCCAACGCATGTTTACTGTTGCTATATCTTCCCAAGGGGCATTGTAGCTTTCGGTATACTTCCCGGGCATGTTCAAGATAAGAAACTCAGCTGCTTTCAGTTTTAGACTATCAGCCAAGTTCGCTTTGTAATGAGTAATCACTTGTTTTAGTTCGCTTCTATTTGAACCAGCAAGTTCCAGCACTTCTTCTAATGGACTGTTGGTTTTATTAGAACAGCCGAAAGAAAAGATGGATAATGTGAATATAAGAATTTTGTATAGATGTTCCATTATAATTGTCTGATACAATTAGACATGTGAAAATAAAAAAGATTTATCGGACAGCTTATTGCCCGATAAATCTAACAATCTGCTTAAATAAAGCACTTAACACCTCCATACAGCCATAAACCAAACAAGAAGTTCGAAGCGTATATAAATCTGACAGAGGTGCTAGATCGGTCTTTTTTTTTGTTGGAGTCTTTTATATGCTTTGATGCATATAAAACATGTAGAGTGTATGCTACGCCCTAAAAACTATCGTTCACATTGCAAACGTCCGATTTCGAAGATATGAAGAGAAATTAACAAGACGTTAGATGTTGCAAATGTTCAACTAATTTTGAGTTGTTCTTTTAAATTCATACGCTATGGAATACCATCATTAGTAAGGGCATTTAGTTTTGTCTCTAATCCCTGTATCAGTTCATCGTATACTTCATTAATATTCCGAGGGCTGTAGTCCATATTTAAATTTATCTCTTCAATATTATTCAAATAGTAATAATAGTAATATTTTGATAACCCTCTTTGCTTAAAATCGTTTACTGTTGCTGTAGTAGCCAGTCTATTACCATCAATTTTTATTGTTTCTTTCAGAATAATATAAACACTTATTTTATTTGAGAGCTGACTTGGACTTAATAAACTATCTGACGTAAGGGATAACTGCTCTATTTCGTCAATAATGCTCTGAGGTATTTGATTAGTTGTTTTCTTGCAACTAATGAGAAGACATAAATACAGGAAAAGCGCAATTGAGATTATTTTGTTCATAATTATAATTATTTCACCATGAATAACGACATGTACCTCCATTGGAATTCGTGGTTCTTCCTCCAACAGTAGCGTTTGTATTAGAACATGGGAGGTTGATACTGGTTGACCATGTTCCTAATGCTCCTACCCCATTACTAGAATTCTTATTTCCGCACGAACTCACATAAACATTATATCCAGTCAACAACCCACCTCCCAAACATGTTATTGAAACGCTATTTGCATCACTTGGTGCAAAAAATGAACTTGTTGAAAAGTACATATTATTAATTGAAAAAGATTTAATTCTTTCATTGGGCTCTACCCCAGATTTTAATCGAATAATATTATGTGATATGTTCATATCATTTGTAATTATAGAGTCAGGATTGCTTAATTTAAAATCAATTTTATCGTCAATCCATTCATTGATTAATAAATTAACAGCAATAATTTCTTTTTGCATTCTTGCAAAGTCTGCTTCCGAAATGCCTAATTTTATTGCATCTTTCTCTGTTAAATTCAAGTAATACTGATTTTCTTGTATTCCTAAAAATCTTATTGCAATATAGTTCGTTTGTTCTGATGAGAACTTTTGCTCTATGGCCATTTTCTCTATTTTGAACTCATTCATTGTAAGTAGCTCTTCGTTATTGCATGCTATAATTTCTTTTGATAAAGTATTTTCCAAATAACTATCACTACAACTCAAGAAAATAATTCCAGATGAAATAATACTTATCACTATAACTCCTACACTAATAATCATATTCTTATTAATCTGTCTCATAATAATTTTTATTTAAATCTAATTTATTATTTTTATTTTTCTGCATATATGTCAAAGCTAATTAATCAATTTGCTTTAAAGGCCAGCGGCTTGCCAGAATAGAAAATATATTATGCCGCCCACTTCTCAAGTAGGCAAGAGTGCCTTTGGTGTCCGAGGACTCCAAAAGCAGTCTTGCCATGGGGATATGTTTATTGGTTTCATAACTATATAATTATTTTATTCGATTATACTATTTGAGTCATCCAATAG
>CAZGUI010000202.1:0-2154 GCA_964528875.1 uncultured Bacteroides sp.
TAATCAGGGGGTCCTTGGTTCAAGTCCAAGAGGAAGAGCAAAAAGAGGAACTATAATAGTTATAGTTCCTCTTTTTGGTTAAAGGGGAAAAAACACCTTACTCTTTTTTTCTTTTTCTTCTAAAATTATTTATTTCTTCTTTACTTATACTTAATATCTTAACTTTGTCTCTTGTTAGATTAATCTACAAGTCGCTTTTGGATACTTTAAAAGTATGTGGATATGCAGGAGATAACGACAAAAGAAAGAGAAAAAAAGATTTTTAAAACTACATTAATAGGTAGCATAGCTAATTTTCTGCTTCTTTCATTCAAGTTTATTGCAGGAATAGTTGGAAATAGTTCTGCTATGCTTGCCGATGCTGTTCATTCATTGTCCGATTTTATAACCGACATTGTAGTTATTGTTTTCATCCGAATATCGAATAAGCCACAGGACGAAGATCACGATTATGGACACGGAAAATATGAAACTTTAGCCACATCTATCATTGGACTTATTCTTTTAGTAGTAGGTTTTGGCATTCTTTTAAGTGGAAGCAAAGCTATTTTCCATTGGTACATGGGCGAAGAATTGGAACCACCTACGTTATTAGCTCTAAGTGCGGCTTTACTATCCATTGTTGTTAAAGAAATTTTATTTATCTACACCAATAAACAGGCTAAAATTGTCAATTCACAAGCTGTTGAAGCTAATGCATGGCACCACAGAAGTGATGCTTTTTCCTCTTTTGGCACCACTCTAGGCATTGGAGGAGCTATTTTCTTAGGCACACGTTGGAGGGTTCTTGACCCTATTGCCGCTGTTATCGTCAGCTTTTTCATCATACACATTGCGGTCAAGCTCTTAATTCCAAGCTTGGAAGAATTATTAGAGAAATCACTACCCCAAGATATTGAAAATAAAATAATGAACATTGCACTTTCTTTCCCTGAAGTAAGTAATCCTCATCAAATCAGAACCAGACAAATTGGTAGCTATTACGCCATAGAGATGCATATCATCATGGATGGTAACTTAACCCTTTATGAGGCTCATCGGGTAACAGAAGATATCGAAGACAAATTACGTGAAGTGTTTGGCCGAAGAACACACATAGGCATTCATGTTGAACCACGAAAAAAGAATGAAACAAAACAATAAGAACCTCTTAATTACAGGTGCTAGTGGATTTATTGGCAGCTTTTTAGTTGAAGGAGCCCTAAACAGGGGATATACTCCTTGGGCAGGTGTACGAAAATCGAGCTCAAGAAAATATCTGCAACACCCTAAGATTAAATTCATAGAGTTAGATTTAAACTCGCAAACAGACTTAAAAAAGTCTCTCGAAGCACACAAAAACAAACACGGTAATTTTGATTCCATCATTCACTGTGCAGGAGTAACTAAAAGTAAAAATAAGACTGATTTTATACGTATTAATTATGAACAAACCCGATTCTTTATTGATACGTTAATTGAGTTGGATATGACTCCTCATCAATTTGTCTTCATTAGTACATTAAGTGTGTATGGTCCTATTAAAGAAAACAGCTATCAACCCATAGAAGAACAAGATACCCCTCAACCCAATACGTCTTACGGTTTAAGTAAATTAAAAACTGAGGAGTATATACAATCGCTACCTAACTTTCCTTATTTACTGTTCAGACCAACAGGTGTTTACGGACCACGAGAGAAAGATTATTTTATGATGGCACAGTCCATAAAAAATCATTTGGACTTTTCTGTAGGTTTCAAAAAGCAAGAAATCACTTTTGTTTATGTTAAAGATTTAGTTGATGCAGTATTTCTTGGAATAGAGAAGAATCGAACCCACAGAGCCTATTTCGTAACAGATGGAGGGGTTTATTCCAGCAAAACATTCTCTGATTTTATACAGAAAGAGTTAGGAATATCGTTTCTTGTTCGTATAAAATGCCCTTTATTCCTTTTAAAAGTTATATCTTTGTTGGCTGAATCCTTTGCAAAATGTATAGGGAAAAGCAGCACTTTGAATAGTGATAAATACAAAATCATGAAACAAAGGAATTGGAAATGCAATCAAACCCCTACTATTGAAGAGCTTGGATACAAGCCACAATATGATTTAGAGAAAGGTGTTAAAGAAACTATTGATTGGTATAAAAAAGAAAAATGGCTTTAGGTTTATTT
>CAZGUI010000203.1:0-2109 GCA_964528875.1 uncultured Bacteroides sp.
CTAGCACAATCAGTGGATCGTTACTGGCATTTAAGGAAGCTCCTCCTCGAATACGAATACTACTTCCCCCTGTAGGAGACCCACTATTGGACATTATTTGCACACCCGACACTTTGCCATTGATAAGCTGCTCGGGAGAACTAACAAGACCCTCATTAAAATCCTTGCTACTGACACTCGAAATAGCTCCCGTGAGGTCACCTTTGCGTTGTGTTCCATAACCAATTACAACTACTTCATCTAGCAGTTTATTGTTTTCTTTAAGCTTTACTAATAAGTCTTTTCCTCCATCCACAAGCACTTCTTGTGTCTGATATCCAACATACGTAACCACCAATGTAGCCCCGTTAGGAGCATTGAGTTGGAAGCGCCCATCCACATCCGTTATAGTACCTGTAGAGGTTCCTTTGATGATGACACTAGCACCTATAATTTCCAGTCCTTGCGTATCAAGGACTACACCTTTTGCCTTTTGTTCTTGTTGGGCTTGTGCCAATAAGGGTATTACAAAAAGCAAGATAGCAATCCAGAATTGTGATCTAATCATTGATTTATGTTTTTTCATCGGTATAATTATTTAAAATGAAATTTTATTCTAAAATTATTGAAGCCAGATTTTACCTAACTCAAAAGATGCTTCATCACTTATTACATCTACTGTTGACAACTCCATTATTTCTATCTTATTCATATTGAATGGTATTTGAGTGTCAGGAATAAAATATTGTTCCAAAAATGTAGGGAATGGAGAAGGCAACAATGCTGTGCTATCTTGTTCCAAATTTGCAAGAGCAATACTATAGTTTTCTTTGTTAGGCTCTATAGCTAATTTAGTAGTATAAGTAAATCCATCGGATGTGATGAACCCTACTTTTAGATGTCCTATCTGTTTTGGATTTTTGACTATTAAGTGTAAATACTTTGCATTTGTTGTTGCTGTTTTTCTATACTGTATATCGTCTTTGATATACTTTCGCCAAAAGAACCGACTCTCTTTTGTTGAGTTTTTTAGCGCATAAGAAATTGTATTGTCTGACGTTTTTTGACCTTGCGCATAAGATGTTTCAGGTATTGCATAACTTTCTATTTGGCTATATGCGTCTGTAATATTCACCAATTCGACATCGCTATTAGCTTCTACTACACTTGTTTCCCAATATTGATTTTGATAAAAATCCCAATCCAATGGATTGCCTTCAATATTTCCCGGATAGGTATAATTTCCTTTTGAGCTACACACTATTACATTGTATTTAAATGTACCCTTGTGTAGCATCTCTGCTGGAATAGTTGCTGTGTAGGTATAGCCCTGCATCTTTTTCATTTTGATATATGGATTAGAATCGGCCCAGAATGACACCTTATCGGTATATATTATCACAGAATCAGGCAATGTTGGTCCCACAATTTCGGCGGTAAGCTGCAAGTCGTTGCCAACCTCAGCAATAGTAGCTGGCTGATGCACTACCGAAAACGTATTGGCACGGGGAGCAGGAGCAGCATACTCTCCCAATGTAATGTTCTGCCACAAAGTTGAAGCATTCCACTCTTGCTCAGCGACTTGTCCTTTTTGCTGCAAAAGATATACTCCCGGACTAACTTTAAATACACCATCAGTTGCTGTAGTAGATATCTTGTTATTATCTAGCTGTGTTATAGAGAAATCTTGTTTCAAATCAGGTAAATCAACTTTCATGCTCCAAGTATTCCAAGCTATAGTAACAACCTCTTTCTTGAGTGATGCTTTTTGGAAAGGATCGCTGATTTGAATAGCATCTGGCATAACCTCTAAACGCCATACACCGTCTTCCAATTTGTCTAAGAAATACGCACCTGTGCCTTCGTAATCGATGATGGGCGAATTTCCATAGCCAGCTACTGACTTTAGAAGTTTTGTATCTATAGGTGCAGATGTTGTATGATTGGAATAGAAGAATTTTTCGGGTGTATTCATCTCACTCAAATCGTCGGCATAACTGACCCTAAAACTATCGAATGTATTGTTATTAGGATACTTCGGATATTGCTGATTCATTGGAACGGCAAAGGCAACCTCGGCAGCTATTTTCATACTTATAGCTTTTTGTGGAGTGTAAGCCAAATTCAGAA
>CAZGUI010000204.1:0-2060 GCA_964528875.1 uncultured Bacteroides sp.
CGCTATGCAAAACCTTTCTTAAAACTAATAAATGTGGCTACGTAATTATGACTATCTCATATAATTTACTATGACAAAGGTATTGACAATCTTAAGAAACTACAATAGCTATTTGTTGGTATTCTTCCTATATAAACTCATTACTTTATCGATAGATATTACAGCTATAAAATGCAAAAAAAAGAGGTTAAGCAGTACAGTGCAAAACCTCTTAAACTAATAAATGCGGCTACGTAATTATGACTTTTTCTTATAATTTACTATGACAAAGATAGCCTTCTCTGTGAATTTTAGCAATAGCTACTTAATGGTATATTTACATTAAAAAATAGCAACAAGTAGCTAAAAAAACAACTAAAAGACCCCCATTATAGCTGAGAACAACAAAACATCTTCTTTTATCTAGCCTAAAACTCCCATAATACAACAGATAGATACTCTATAATCCTTACAATCAAGAATAAATAGAAGTCAAGGAAAAGAAAAATCATAAAACAAGGGTAGTAAATTCTATTCGCTCTATGAATAAATATCCCTATTTTTATGTATTTTTGAAGCCTTATTACATAGATTGAAAGGAATGAACACCCAGAACAAAGAATCCAAGTCCAATAAACCAACCCATAGAAAAAGAGGTTGTTTACGTTTTCTACTCTTTTCCACTCTCTTTATCTTCATTGGATTTAGCACCTTATTATACATTCGTTACAATGCTTGGTTTGGGAATCTCCCGGAAGAGCCTTATATCGTTACATCTGAACTAGATCGCATCACACTAACACCTGGTGAAAACTTTATGAAGGAAAGGACAATTAGTTGGCGTTGTGATACGACATTACACAAAGCACAGGTTGAGTACTTCAAATTAGATACTATGACAAACGACACCTCTTTACTTCGTATCTCAGCTACGGGAAAGAGAGTAAAGAGTAGAGCGGGTGAAGCTTTTTATTATCATGCCAGACTTTCTGATTTAGACATAGGAGCGACCTATGGTTATCGGGTAATTTCAAACGATACCTCAGAGTGGAAATCATTTACTATGCCTAGTTCACAAGATTCATTGCGTTTTATGTTTATTGGAGATATTCAAGACCCGGATGGTCGTGAAAGTAATGAATTGTTCAATTCCATAAGACACAAAGCAGAACAATATGACTTCATAGCTTTTGGAGGAGATCAGATTGAACGTCCAATGGACAAATACTGGATTATATGGTATAACTCAATCGGTTTATGGGCCAGTCAATTACCATTAATAATGGCTGCTGGAAACCACGAATACATCAAGGGTCTTAACAAGGAGTTAGATGCTCGCTGGACTGCTCAACACAACTACCCTCCCAATGGACCTCTTGATTTTAGAGGAAAGTCCTACTTCATAGATACACCACTCATGCGCATGATTGTTATTGATAGCAATGTAATACAATGGCCTATTGCGGTGTACCAACATATGAAGTGGCTTAAAAAAACGCTAAAAGAAAGCACTCAACCTTGGAAAGTGGTTATGTTTCATCACGGAGTATATTCGGTAAGAGAAGGCAGAAGCAATCTACTGATGAATTACCTTTTTTTACCTATCTTACTTGAGAATGGAGCCGACCTAGTACTACAAGGACACGACCATGCATACTCCCGTATAACAAAAAAGCAGGAAGGAGACACTGTTCCCCCCATCTTTGTGATTAGCAGCGCTTCTCCCAAAAATTACCGTAATGAGTTTGATGCTATTCACGATCGATTAGGTTCTAATCTAGCGCTTTATCAGGATATAAAAATAACAAAAGATGAGCTTAGGTATCAGTCTTTATTATTTAATGGTGAACCCTATGACGACTTAGTTATTCAACGCAAGAAAGATGGCACTAAACAGATTACAGATAATGCACGTGGTTGGGAGGAGAAGTTTCTTTTTGATAACTTTGGAACAAGTGAAAAAGGTAAAGACAAACGAAAAAAATATAGAGATAAAATAAAAGAACGTATATTGCGTCGATTCAATCAATGAGTTTAATTTTCTAACAGCAATCTTTTATGAAAAAATATAGGTGGGCATA
>CAZGUI010000205.1:0-2055 GCA_964528875.1 uncultured Bacteroides sp.
TTTAGAGTCTGCTCCTTTTGATTTATCCATATTTATTTAGTTTTTGAAATTCAATACAAAGATAAAGTTTCAACTTCATAAATGGGGTATATCAACTCATAAGAATTGTTTTCTCTTTGTACTAAACCCTGAATTTATTCCGTTTGGCTATAAAAATAGGAAATCAAAGGGTGAAATAAAAAGAAGAGAGTACCTCTCTTTTGTGTATGTTCTTAATCAATTGTAGTTGTGGAGTTACTAACTTTACTTGGACAACTAGTTAAGAGACAAAATTTATTAGCTTTATCCTGTGAAACAAAGAAAAGTTTACGATCGAGAGTTTAAAGAACAAGCCGTTGAGCTGAGTTATGAGCGTGAAAAATATTAGCTCATAAAAAAAAGACCATTATCATTTACTTCCATCTACCTGTTTCTCTTAGGAGCGATTTGTTGTAAAGATTGATGTGTGAAATATTGTGATTTTGTTGCTTTACAAAGCATATAATTTTATCTTTGATAATTATCATTCAAATACTTAGGGATATGTTTTTACAAGTACTTATTATTCTGGCTATTTTTGGAATTACTGTAGCAAACTCTATTCGCAAGGAGAAGCAAAAGGAACTTGAACGACAAGCGTCCCTTTCCGATATTGAAGAAGAGGAAGATTTGACTTGGTATGATGAGGCAAACTCTGAAGAATTAGCCGAGGAACCCTCTTTTGAAGAAGCAAAAAGGGAAATTTTAGATCGTTTGCCGCCTCCTGTTGAATCTATTGAAAATAAGAAAGTTCCAATTAAGAGGGCTTCTCAATTACCAAAAATTGAAATAGCTCCTCCTATTGAAGAGGAGGAAGATATGGATTTGGCTTTCAATGTTTCATCTATGGATGAGGTTCGAAGAGGAATCATTTGGTCGGAAATATTAAAAAGAAAGTATTAAATAAACTAGTTATAACTAAAACTTTAAAAAGAAACTAAAAAATATGTCTTATTCTATTCTTTCTGCAGCTGAAGCTGCACATATTATAAAGCACGGAGATCATATTGCTTTAAGTGGATTTACACCTGCCGGTACAGCCAAAGCAGTAACTTCGGCATTGGCTGAAATTGCAGAAGCGGAACACGCTAAAGGAAACCCTTTTCAAATAAGTCTATTCACAGGAGCTTCTACCGGAAACTCAGGAGACGGTGTTCTTTCAAAGGCTAAAGCTATACGCTATCGTGCTCCTTATACCACGAATCGTGATTTTCGTGCTGCAGTAAATAATGGAGAAATTGCCTATAATGATATTCACCTGTCTCAAATGGCACAAGAATTACGCTATGGATTTATGGGTAAAATAGATGTAGCCATTATTGAAGCATGTGAATTAACTTCGGATGGAAAAATATATTTGACTGCTGCCGGAGGAATATCTCCTACAGCCTGTCGTTTGGCAGATAAAATCATTGTGGAGTTAAATAGTGCTCATAGTAAGAATATGATGGGATTACACGATGTGTATGAACTACAATCTCCTCCTCATCGTAGAGAGATACCTATATACAAGCCCAGTGATAGGATAGGACTACCTTATGTACAAGTTGATCCAAGGAAAATTATCGGAGTAGTTGAGACCAATTGGCCGGATGAGGCTCGTTCGTTTAGTGAGGCTGATCCGGTAACCGATTTGATTGGTCAAAATGTAGCTGACTTTTTAGTTTCGGATATGAAACGTGGTATTATCCCTCAAGAGTTTTTACCTATCCAATCGGGTGTTGGAAACATTGCTAATGCATTATTGGGTGCGTTGGGGAGAAGTACAGCCATTCCTGCATTTGAGATGTACACAGAGGTATTACAAGATTCGGTAGTCGATTTGATGCGTGAAGGTCGTATTAAGTTTGGTAGTACTTGTTCATTGACCGTTACCAATGACTGTTTGCAAGGAATCTACGATGACATTGAATTCTTCAAAGACAAGTTGGTGCTTCGCCCTTCTGAAATATCCAATAACCCGGAAGTTATTCGTCGTTTAGGCGTTATTTCCATCAATACAGCCATTGAGGTTGATATCTATGGTAATGCCAACTC
>CAZGUI010000206.1:0-2053 GCA_964528875.1 uncultured Bacteroides sp.
AAGGAGACAAAAGAGTACAGTATTTATTTTAGGCTATACATCAATACCTTTGAATCTGAAAGAGATGCCCTATCAGTCAAATACTAGCTTAACTTAGTCCCTAAAGACTGAGTTGTATCAAAGTACCTTCTCTTACATACAAATCCTTGTTCTTAGCGAAATTAAGTACTTGGTATGTATACTCACCGTTTACCACCATAGAACTTAATACCAAGGTTCTCCCTTATGATAACAGTTCCTCTTCTTATCACTTTCTACGTCATCTTTATTAAACGATTTGAACAAAACAGTACAAAAAATCAGGGTCGCGATTCCTTAAGAACAGCAAAGCTCATATTATAAGAATGTGTTGGGAATCACTATTCAAGAGAAAACAAAGAACATCTTAGATTATCAATAAAGAAGAGAACAAATAAAAATTGTTTTATTCTCAAATCAAAAAAAGCTACCTCAATAAATGAGATAGCTTTTTTGAAATAGTTGATAAAACTAAATTATTATTATTCGTTGATAATTTCAACATTATCAATGAATAACACACTACCTGGCGCTCCAGAAAACTTATCACCATCTTTGCTAGATGAAGTAACTATTGCTAAACGATAACTTTTTTCTTTATCGTATTCTTTTATATAATCTAAATCTAACCTAAATTCAGTATATTCTGCTTTATCAGTACCATCCTTCAACTCAGCTTTAGCAATAACTTTATCAGAGGTTTTAATATTTTCTCCAGTTAAATAAGTTGTGTATCTCGTATCTGATTCTGCTTTCTCAGCATCATATTCGTATAAATATACACCAATAGAACACTCATCTTTGATATCTTTAACCTCTGTTAAATGATATTTCTTAGGATCAGGACAATAATGATACTCAGCACCTGCTTTATATTTATATTGTCCAATTACAGCTAAGGGTTTTTTATCATATGCAACACCAAACTTAGTACTTTTTAAAGTGTTAATAATATCCAGGTCAAATACTCCAATAAAAAGAGTTCCAGAAGTTATTTTAGGAGAATAAATATCTCCTATTATTGGTACACCTTTAGAATCTAATGTTTCAACTTTCCCTGCATTCAAACTACCATTATATGCATCTTCTTTTCCAGAAGGTTCTACATTTGAATATCTACCAGTTAGACCTTGTAAAAATATCGCTCCAGTATTACTTGTACTCCAAAATTCTGACAAAGGTTTATATGCTGCAGTTTCTAGCTTTTCTGGATCACCTTGAGCTTCTATTTCCCACTCCTCAAAATCAAAGAAAGTAACAGTACTAGCAATACTTACGGTGTATTTATTCTCTTTAATTCCATCTTCTGATTTTACAGTATAAACTACTGGCTTACTTGGGTTACTAAAATCCTGTGCTGTTCCACTTTCTGGAGAAAGAGTTGCTTTATCAGAAATAGTAATAGTTGGAACTAATTTTTTCAAGTCTTCTTCAGTAGTTTCATCACTTACTCGTAAAGAAATTTTATTATCTTGAATATCAACTTTAGTTACTAATTTATTAACATCGGCATCTTCAGCTTTAAATTCGAAAGTCAATATTTCAGCTTCAGAGCTTTGATCAGCTGCTAACTTTTCTCCTGCAAATTTTACGTTTACTTTTAACCCTTTGAGATCTCCTTCAATTACATTAACATTAACAGTCCAATTTATTTTTTCACCAACAATTGTTCCATCTAAGTCAACATCACAAGTACCAATACGAGCAAGTTCAACCTTATCGGTTCCATTTACTTTATATTCTGAACCAGTATTTCTTATGTCGGCAGATTTAATTTCAATATTACCAAAACTCATTGAACCAAAAGAGAAATCTTTTAATAAGAATTTCGCTTTATTTTCTCCAACTTTATCCAAATAAATTTTTTGTGGAATATTCTTTAGAAGATTCTCCGGCACGATAAGGCCTTTACCGTCAACAGTAATATCCATTGTTCCTTTATATACACCAAAAACAGTTTCCTCTACTATTGGATCGTCGTCATCATCACCACACGATGTGAATCCTAAACCTAACGAAAAGAAGATCGTTAACA
>CAZGUI010000207.1:0-2052 GCA_964528875.1 uncultured Bacteroides sp.
TGGTTCATCCATAACAATATCAAAGTTATAAACGTCATCAGCTTCTTGAATTACATCAAGATTCTTAGGACTTCTTACATCTTCGTTGTTAAGTGGTGAGCCTGCATAGTTAAGATCGAAATTTATCTCTTCATTTTCTTTACCATTATTTGTATTTCTCAATACTTCCTCATCAGCATGAAGCCTCATTGGGAAGTTATAATAATTATCTTCAGTACCATCGGTATTGAAATACCTTGTCCAGTCCTCTATAGCTTCTAGGACTATTTGTGTACCTTCTGGTGTCTCTTTAAAAGTTGAAATCATTCCTTCTTCAACTGTAAGCCAATTATCACCATCATTGTACTGTAGCATCCAATTTACGCCATATTCTTCATCTACAAATTCCACATTATCTGGGAAAGTAATTCTGATTTGCTCAGGTGACTCTACTAGTACATATAATTTTGGAAGATCATCGCTTCCAAGAATTTCAAATTCTAGTGTTTGTGTAGTTGATACATTCTTAGGATCTGTAAGTCCAGCCCAGTCAGCAGCTTTAGTAACAGTTACTGAATGTTCGCCTGCTGTTAAGAATCCGTCAATATATACATCTACAAAACTTCTATAATCTTTAAAAGGTGTAAAATTGTCATCTTCATCCCAGTCTGCAAGGTCATAGTCATCAATCACCCAATAATCTACATCTACTATTCCACCATCTATAGTTATGGCTCCAATAGTACTGATTGATTCAGAGAATTTTAATCTTATCATTTTCATTGAATCTTCATCTACTATTACCTCAGTAAATTCAGGCTTTCTAGCATCTGTTAATAAGAATTCTACCATGTTTTCAGTTTGGCCATAATCTGAATTAGTAAATGTCCAAACTTCTACCCATTCGTTATCTGTTAATACATGATAATCATTTGCATCTACTTCTAATATTGCTACTAATGCCTTACTGTTTCCTGGAACAGGAAGGTATCCAATAACATCGAATATGATATTTTGTTCAACGTAAACCTCTATTCCTGGATCTATCGCAAACCATTCTTCTTCCGATTCAGCCGCTATAGCTCTTTCAAATTTTTCTATATCCACGTCTTTATCAAAGAATAATGTTACTCTATCTGCTTGATTTGATTCAGCTGCAACCAACACAGGTGGTGCTACATAGACTTTTCCATCTAAAGGTTTAAAGAAAACATTAAATATGAATTCTTTTGTACCAATAAGTTCTTGATACTCTAGAGAAGCTTCGTAAAGCTTAGCAGTTAACTCAGCAGTTATGGGATTTGCACTAAATTCAGAGTTTAATTTCATTGTTCCCCTACCGTTTCGAAGTGTAACTCTTGTTTTTTGTCCTGAACTGCCTAAACTACCATGTGAAGTGGATAATTCAATTACAATACCATTTACAGGTTGTACTTCTCCATCTTCATCTACAATTTTAATTATCACAGTTGTATTATCATCACCATCTGCAATAATGGTATCATCTACAGCTTTTGTATCTAATTGTATAAACCACTTTTCTGCTACTACTGGTGGTTCTTCTTCTTCTGTTAATACTTCTATTAATTCTAATCTATCTTGAAGTTCTGTTTTAACTTCTTCATTTTCTAAAGCATCTACTAATAAAGTAGCTGCGTCAACATCTGCTTGTAGTCTGCTTTCTTCAGCAAGTTCTACTGCTGCTTCAGCTAATTCTTCTTCAGTTGGTTCTACTATTACTTCTTCAAGAACAGTTACTGTTACAGTTCCTTCAGCTTTCTCTTCTGGAAGAACGAACTCTAACTCTTCACCTTCTTGGATTGATAATACATATGCGAATGTATAATCTCCAGCTACATTAGCATCAAATGCTTCGTCAGCTGTCCAAGTAATATCAAGAGTTACTTCTGTTGCTTCTTCATCATCTAGTGTTGCTGTTACTGTTTCTGGTAGTACTACTTCTCCACCAAAAGCAACATCTTCAACGGTAATAGCACTTACCTTTACAACCTCCAACGCCCCAGGCTCCTCCACCGGTTCTAATTCCGCAACCGCCTCGTTAAATGATTTACC
>CAZGUI010000208.1:0-2041 GCA_964528875.1 uncultured Bacteroides sp.
TACTTTCCACCATATACCCTTTGCTTCCTGAACATGTAAGAATTATATTTTTGTGTTTCTATAACAAGTGAAAACTCTGATGAAACCGGATAGTATTCGGTGCTTTCCATCGAATATGAAGCTGTCCTAATCGAACCGTCTTTATCTTTAAAGTCTCTCGATAATTCTTCTCCGCTTTGTGCCTTTTTATAAATTCGAGTGCTCGGATAAAAACCTATAATTCTTCTATCGATTGATATATCAGAAATTTTTCTTACAAAAACAACCAATATATCATCAATAAAATCATCTGTACTCTTAGCACCTAATTCGAGAATATTTGGATTGTCATGTGGTGGCAGATATCCATAGTACTTTCCGGTAATAGGATTTTTCTGATCATTAAGTATTTCATGTCCTATGTTTTCTTCATTGTAGGAGCCGGAAAATAAATCTACCAACATGTATTTTTCAAACATTTCATCACCTTTCCTGTATTTATCAATTGAAAAGTGGTCCGCACCCCCTTGTCTTTGCCTAATATTTCAGCTGATTGTAAAAGTAGAGGACCAGACCCAAAAGGCAAATCTTATAGCATGTCCAAAGTTTGCGAATACTCTTTTCTATTAATTTAGGAGCCATTCAGATAAGTCCATTATCTTGATTCCTTCAATATCATATGCTCCATGCCCAGTGTTTGCTAAGAGCATTTTAGGATATGCGTCTTTAGCTGAAATTAAAGGATTTAATTCTCTTTGCAAGGTTTCTTTCTCTGAAATATTATCTGAAACTTGAATATAAAATTTCTCATTATTTTTAAAAGCCACAAAATCTATTTCTTTTTGATATAACTTTCCAACATAAATATCGTATCCTCTTCTTAAGAGTTCTATTGCGACAATGTTTTCATACATTCTTCCGTATTCCATGTTTCTTGTACCTAAGATAGCAAATCGAAAAGAAGTATCGACAAGATAATATTTTTCATTTGTTGCTAGATATTTTTTCCCTCTGACATCATATCTTTTAACCTTGTAAAATAGAAAAGCACTACAAAGATACTTTAAATAATTTTTTACAGTTACATGGTTTGTAGGAATTTTATTGCTTTTTAATGTATTACTTATGTTGTTTGCAGTTGTCAAGTTAGATACATTGTCCATCAAATATTCAGTTAAGGTATCTAATAAGGCTTCCTCAGTAATTCTATACTTATCTACTAAATCTCGTTTAACTGATGTTATATAAATATCTTTTATATATTGAATGGCATCATTTTTATCTTTATATAAATATGATCCTGACATTCCCCCCTCAACTAAATACTTCTGTAAATCCTTCATATCCCCATCTAGCTCAAAATATTGACAGTATTCTTTGAAACTAAAAGGATATATAGGAACTTCGATAAATCTTCCCGTAAATAAGGTAGCTAAATCTGAGCTTAACAGAAAGGCATTTGAACCAGTGATGTAAATATCATACTTCTTACTATTATGGAAGCTGTTGATAGCTAGTTCAAACTTTTTACATAACTGAACCTCATCAATAAGCAAGACATTATGAACATTATCTATATATTTCTCTTCAACATACTCATAAAGTTTTTTATAATCTTTTAAGTCATCAAATTTAAGATTCGCATAGTCAATTACAATAATATTTGAACTCTTGTCAATCTCATAAATCTCTTTTTTTAATGCTCTAAGGATTTCCGATTTTCCTGATCTCCTCATTCCAGTAATAATCTTAATGTCAGGAGTGCCGATTAAATTTTTTAATCTCTCCATATATTGACTTCTATATATAATTTTCATAAATATACTTGCTTTCAAAACTAAATTTATTTTGTACTTTTGAAAGTATTATAACATGCGATTTCAAAACATTAAATTATTTCTAGTTTTGAAAGCGTATGTTATAAATTCATAATTATTTTTTCTTTATTAAAGTGCTTGAAACCCAGTGTCCATCGTTACTATCTGCCGTTGTCACAATTATGACACGAGATCCACAACAAGGGTCATACACTCTACCTTCATTGTGCTGTAAAATTTCAACT
>CAZGUI010000209.1:0-2017 GCA_964528875.1 uncultured Bacteroides sp.
ACATGAAATAGTTTTGAATTCTTGTTAAAGCAAAGATAATAAATTTTAATGTTATATACATATCCATAGGATATAATCACTTACATACTGGTTTATAATAGTTAATTCACAAAATAATGTGTTAAAAGTCTGATTTTTAAAGCTAAATTTGTATTTTTACCATATTATTATTTTTTGATATAGATATGTATTAAATATCACATTTTAATGAAAAAAATTCTCATACTTATTGATTATTCAAGCGAGTTTAGTCGTCGCCTATTAAGAGGATTAATTCAATATTCTAACGAGCACGGTCCATGGCTTTTTTATAGATTACCTACTTATTACAAATCATTGTACGGAAAAGAAGGTATTGTGGAATGGGCTAAAAAATGGGGAGCTGATGCAATTCTTGCAAAATGGGATCATGAAGGAACTAATTTACTCTCCACTTTAAATATCCCTATTGTTCTGCAAAACTATAAATCGAGGAGTCCATATTTTTCAAATCTGACGGGCGATTATTATGGCACAGGCGTTTTGGCTGCAAAATTTTTTATAAAACGACGTTTTAAAAATTTTGCATTTTATGGAAATAAAGATGTTATATGGTCTCAAGAGAGGGCAGAAGGTTTTAGCGAAGAGGTGAAAAAAGCGGGAGGTAATTACTATTTTTTTGAAAGTGAAGATTTAGGAGGTAAAGAGTGGAGTAATACGCATGTTGAATTGGATGATTGGCTATTATCAATACCAAAACCAATCGGTCTTTTAGCCTGCGATGACGATTTTGCTTTAAGATTATCTCAAATTTGTAAGATTAATAATATTAAAATCCCTGAAGAAATATCGCTTTTGGGAGTTGATAATGATGAGCTTATATGTAATCTTTCAGACCCTCCTATATCTTCAATCGCAACCGAAGTTGATAAAGGCGGTTATGAAGCCGGGAGATTAATAGACCGAATGCTAAAGAATGAAATCACAAAGCCAACTGATATTATAATCAAACCTACGCGCATTGAGTTGAGAAAATCTACAGAAAAGTATGATATAGCAAATGATTATGTTTCAGAGGTAGTTCAATATATTGAGGATAATTTTACTTTAGATATTAATATAGACGCATTAACTGAACTAGTACCACTTTCTCGCAGAAATCTTGAAGTGAAATTTAAAGAAGAGATGGGCACTACAATATATCAATTTATTTTAAGTTGCAGAATTGATTATTTTGCCGACTTATTACTTACAACTGACAGAACGCTGTATGATATGGCCCTTGAGTCTGGTTTTAATGATTGCAAGAACATTTCACGTATATTTAAAAAACATAAAGGTTGTACGCCAATAGAATTTAAAAAAAAGTTTGCGGCTCTAAATATTAAGTAACGTTTTTTGAAATCAATATTACGTTATTAAGGAATTTTCCACACACAAGATAGAATAACTTTGTCAACTCCACGAGTTAGTGGAATGAACCTTTTTTATGTATAAAATCAACAAAAGATGAACACAAGACCTAAAGTTCAACACATTCAGGACAAAAGTACAACCATCAAGTCAATGATAATCCTGGCTTTACTTTTTTTTATATTCGGATTAGTATCATGGGTTAACACCATTTTAATACCATATTTCGAATTAACTCTGCAACTAACACGTTTTCAATCCTATCTGGTTACATTTGCATTTTATATTGCCTATCTGATAATGGCAATACCTTCTTCATTTTTACTGAATAAAATAGGATATAAGAAAGGTATGACGATAGGACTCTGGTGCATGTCATTGGGAGCACTACTTTTTGTCCCCGCCGCCTACTTACGAACTTATCAAATTTTTCTTCTTGGATTATTTTTATTGGGGGTAGGATTAGCGATTCTACAATCTGCAGCCAATCCGTATGTTACAATAGTTGGGCCTATAGAAAGTGCAGCCAAACGGTTGAGTATAGTTGGCACTGGTAATAAGCTGGCTGGCGTTCTAGCCAACCTTATTTTTGCATCTGTTGTTATTCGTGATTCAGACAGAGAGC
>CAZGUI010000210.1:0-1998 GCA_964528875.1 uncultured Bacteroides sp.
ACATATAAAAACTTAATTTTATGATTTGGATAATAGTTATAGGGACGGTCGTTTTTATTCTGGGGAGATTTCTCTTTGATACCAATCAACAAGCAAATCAAGTGAAAAAAGAAGGTGGTATGAGAGTCAAATACAAAATATTAATAGATGAACTGCTAAGTGGAGATCCCAAAACACAAGTATTTAAAGAAACATCCAGTTCAATAACGTTTGGATTGTCAAATATGGGAGGAACGACCCTTTATATACTAACCCAAACTTATGGAAAAGTAACAGTTCAATGGAAAGTGAATAGCCCTGTATTTGGGAAACACTCTTTAGAATGGGATTTTTCAGAATATGGAGATCAGCATAAGATGCTTGAAAGGATTATAAACGATATTGGAAAATACCAAGAGAACGTTATATAGCTCAAGGATTTACTCACTTTATGGATTAATTAACCAATAAAGTATAATAATATGATTTCAACAATTTTATTATCCTACTCTAGTAGTGGTGAAGCAGGTGCAGCAGGTCTCATTATTGGAATTTTAACCTTATTGGCATTTTGGATTTATAATCTTCTAAAACCCAAAGCAAAGGAAATAAAGTCCAATATCATTCTTAATATCAATCCTAATAATGTTAAGAGCCTTGTGGAGAAGGGCTATTTAGAAATATCGAGGAAAGATTTTAGCTCAGCAGTAGATTATTTTCAAAAAGCATTGAAGCTATCAAGCAACAGTATTGATGCATTAGTGGGTGTTGCTTTTGCATATCATCTAATTAACGATTATCCAAACTCTAAAGCTGCTATAGAGAGGTATCAGGAAAATGCTGTAAACGGTAAACTAGATGATTTCTCTGTAGCTCTAATGACTTACTTGTATGGGCACCATTGTTATATGGAGGAAAACTTCGAACAGGCTCAAAATTGTAAGGAAAATGCCAAGACATTCGCAATTTTATCTGATGATGCACAGGAAATAATTCAAAGCTTAAATTTATATTAACATAAACGCAAAAAGATGGAAGACATATTTCATAATATTGGTGTAATGTCTGTTATTGCTTTAGCATTCTATTTATATTTAAGACGCTTATCCAACAATGAAACAAAAAAAGAAGAAAATAGAACCCTTGCAAGGTTTAGTAATAAAGGAGAAGAAGTGTTGAAAAAAGAGTTAAGTGAGTTTGAGTTTGATAAGGAATTAAAGAAAGTCTTCAGAGACTCTAAAGAAAAAGAAGCTGCAATAAATAAAAAAAGAGAGTATGATGAGCGGCACTTAGCATATCAACTTGCAAATGAACAAAAACAAAAGGAAAACAGGAAATTTGGATATAAATACGAAAATGACATCTTTGAAATATTCAATATTGATGATGAGCTATTAACAATGGAAATCATCATAAGAATATCAGATCATTATAATATACACGCTACCGAAGCAGAGGACATTTTAGAGCTTTGGCACAGGAATAGTCTACTTAGTTATTCCCGTAAAAATGACATTTATTCAATCGGTCTAATATTAACTTCTGAGTATTTCAGTTTGACTGAAAGTGATTTAACAAGGAGCAAATGGCTAAAAATAAATAATAAAGAGTTAGAGTATGAGGAACAACAAATAAGAAATAAAAAAATAAAAGAAGAAAACGATAATCAAAAACGTCAGCAAATAATCAATAAATATAGAGATGATGTTTTCAATTTGCTTGTCATAGATGACCTGCGAGGTAAAAGAGAATTTATCACTGGAGTGCAAAAACTCTATAATATTGATATACATGAATCTAATGAATTATTCTATGTATTTCTCAAAAACAATTTAATAGATTATGCAAAGAACCCATTAAATACAGACATTTTAAAAGAAGGAAAATCACTACATTTCTTTAATAAAGACAACTAAAACAAATGATGAAGTTGGCTATTTAAGGAGTATAATTAAAATCAAGATATGTATCATTTCCTCAAATATTGGGGCTCACAATTTCAGCAGGTGAAGTTTATTC
>CAZGUI010000211.1:0-1934 GCA_964528875.1 uncultured Bacteroides sp.
TGCTTCTCCATTTGGTAACTCTTTTTGTACAGTGAGCAAAAGTGAACCGGATCCCATTGTGGGATCGTATACGTGAAATTGTCCTTTTTGTTCTTTCTCTTCTAAAGTCACAACCTTAGCTAAAATCTGACTCACTTCATGTGGTGTGTAGAATTCTCCACCTTTTTTACCTGCATTAGCAGCGAATTGTCCAATCAAATATTCATAAACATCGCCCAAAATATCGTGACCCGACTCATCTTTGAAATTAAACTCATTAATCATTAAGACAATATCATTCAAAGCCTTCGCACGTTCATTCGTTGATGAACCCAATCGGGTATCTCCAAGATTGACATCTGAGAAGACATTTGCAAAATCATCTTCTGCCGTTGGATTGCGTTTTGCATTTGCATTAAATGAATCAAACATATCTTGAAAGTCACTGGCTTTGATTTTATGATTTTCAATCTTAGCTACAATCTTTTCCCAAACATAATCAGGGCTAATTGCATAACCAATACCTTTTGAAATTTCTTCTAGGTATTCTTCTTTTTCCTCTTCATCTACAACTTTGTAGAAATCTTCCAAGTGATTGAATTTTAAGTATTCATCTTGATTTTCGGAAAGATAGCGATAGAACATAAAAGGCAGAATATAGTTTTTATATTCACTGGCATCCATTGTTCCACGCAATTTATTCGCCATTTCCCATAGTTTTGAAGTAATATCTCTGGCATTTGTAATATTCATTTCCGTTGTTCCATTATTTTTATTTATCATTTTATTTAATCTCCTTTAAACGAACATTTGTTGTAGTAGTGATTTTTTCATATTTTTAAGTAAATTCAACTCACGTTGATGAAGGGTGATGGTGTCGTCTAGAGATTTGAAAAAAGCGCCGACTTTTTTCTGTTCTTCATAATTTGGAAAGTTAAGTTCTAATTCTTTTACGATAGAACCAGATAAGTTTCCTTGCCCACCTTGTAAATATTTATCAATTATTTTTTCTTTTTGAAGGCGAAGCCACTGCATTATAAATTGAGAGTCATAGTTGTTTTTAGGTTGTAATACTAAAATCGCTTGATTGACAGCACCGTTAATCTTTGAAATCCCCACTTCTCCACTTGTTGCACCATACAAAGCATAAAGGATGTCTCCAATGGACGTCATTTTAGCAGAAGAGTTTTTTAATCCTTCTTCTGTTAAAAAAAGTTCTGTTTTATCCTTGTTAATTTCAGCAGATCTAATGAAGGGAATTGATCCTCCATAGTAATCTTTATTTCCAGCTGAAGGTGTGCCACCAGAATATGAATTCGTCACCGTTCCTAACTTCCGCTGTTCCCAAGCGTTAGTAAATCCTGAAAATCTTAACTCAGGTTTGTCCTCACCATTTTTTGGAAACATTTTTGCTAATAGAGTTTTCTTCAAAACACCTAAATTATCTAACTTACGCTGATGAAGGGTGATAAGGTGGTCTAACTGTCTAAAAAAGCCACCTATTTTTTCTTGTTCAACAACTGATGGTACCCAAACTCTAAACTCCGAAAATTTAGAAATCCAATGTCGTTCATGACTTTGAGGAACATAATTAATGTTTTTCAAAGTGTTATAAACGAAATAAAAATCTTCATCGTCTGATTTCAAACTAAGTAACTTCATCGCAGAACTCTTGACTTTAAAGGGGAAATCAACATAATGCGAACCTGTTGTAAAGTCATCAAAAATGATAACTGGCTCTAAATTACTTGCAGTTTTTATTCCATCAATTTCATCAGTATATCCAAGAATGAAACTTTGACCAGCAGTTAAAACTGGAGTTTTGAAGCTATCATCATAGTCAGTATTATTTACAATATACTTCGTCGGTTGTTCATATTTTAGTAAATCTCCAAGTTTACGCTGTTCCCAAGTATCAGTAAATCCAGCAAAACGAATATTGGGTATTTTTCTAT
>CAZGUI010000212.1:0-1920 GCA_964528875.1 uncultured Bacteroides sp.
GTAAATTTATAGCCATTCCAATTAATCACTCCTAGATATTGAAAGTCTTCTAGAGAATAAATTAAAGGACTTAAAATTTCAATTTCAGGCTCCGTTTCGGTTTCAGTTGTAGTTGGTTGTAATTTCTTTGTAATCTGTATAGTTTCCTTTATGACGGCAGTTTCAGAAGATTCCGTTGGAACCATCTCTTTACTACATCCAGTCATTATTAATACTATAAGAACTAATCCAATAAATTTCTTCTTTATAATGATACTCCTAAAGTTCTTATGTCTCCCACGAAATTTCGATAGGAGAAGTTTGATTTTACATTAATTTTTGAACTGATAAATTCATCGAAATATTCGACACCAATAAATTCCCAGTTTGCTTGATTGCCGACATAGCCAGTCTTTCTCCAATACTTCTGGTCTTCCTTTCGATTATCTCGAAAGTATCTATCGTTATAATCACTACTAGCTCCAGTTATATTGACTTCAAACTCTGCCATATATCTTTCTAAAGTTTCTAGAATCATGCCAGTCGGCACCAATATATTTCCATCAATTAGGGAGAATACAGAGTCACTTAGTTGTGGCAGTGTTGATTTTTTTAAGATTAATTCTGTTAAATACTCATAATAGGCTTCGGTATTAATTACTGTATCTGGATAGGATTCTCGATAAGAGCCATTAAAATAGTAGTTACTAAGAAATGAGTAGATGTCCTCTTGGTGAGTGTCGACATCTGCCATTCGGTTACTATAATCTTCAAGAGAATAGGATTGCTTTGTGAGGCGTTTAGTGTCGCCAAGGTATGGCATAAAGATGTCTACTTTAATGTCGAACATTTTGAAGAATTCGGCTTCTGACGTTGGTGCTTTTTCTCCATGTTTAGTGATTAATGTTACTATTTCTTTAATGGCTTTCTTAAATGGATCACTAATACTTGTATTGATATAGTCGAAGTATTCTGCCACCATTTTGTCTGCTATTTTATATATGTGTAGGTTGATAGCATTGGAAGTTAGTTCCCCACGTGTGGCATCTCTATCTAAATAAACTTGAAGCTCCTTTTCAAAGATTCGTTGGAGGTCTTCGGAGAAGTTAAATTGTGAAGAGATAGCCGTAATAACTTCCTTTCCAAGTTTATTTGAAGCTTCTTTAGAGAAGGATAGTCCATATGTATTCAAGGCTCGAAGTTCTTCTCGTTTGTAATCAAAGGGAAAAACCTTTGAAGGATCACCCAAAGGAACTTCTACTTCGCCATATTCTGCAATTGGGCTTTCGCTATCAACAATTTCTATTTTGCCTTGTTCAAGAATTTGCCTAAAGGTCGGTTCTACATTTGCTAACTTAAAGTTCTTTCTTTTGCCGAACTCTTGGTAGAGTAGGGATTGAAGTGACTTTAGGTCGTACTTGATAGACGGCAAACTTCCACTAACCTCAACCTCCTTTGTTGAAAGATTAACCTTAACAGCACCCTCAACTTTTTGTTCTATATTAACTTCCATTATGGGATTGATGTAGTGAGGCGTTAATTGATTCCTAATTGACTCAAAGTTAAAGGTATTCTTTAAGGAGTCTAAGCCTTTGAGGTCATTAACAATCCCGTCTATTTGAGAGAGGAGTCCAAGAAGTTCCTTTAATTGCCCAAAGGAAGTTAAACCTAGACGTCTTAAAAAGAAGTCAAGGTTTGACATGGCTTTGAAGGTAGGGAGTCCTGTTGGGGAAGGTAGGGCAGCACTATTGTGCCCTTGTGCCCATTTTTTTGCATAGGTGTGGAGGTAGTTCATTTAATTCTCCGTTGAGATTAGAAGTTTGACTTTCATAAAGCCTCTTTTTCTACCCAACCACTATGTGTTGTACCTGGTTCATATGCTGAGGTATCGGCATTTAGTACCCATACCTTATCATTGTGCTTTACTATGTCGCCTCGTTT
>CAZGUI010000213.1:0-1906 GCA_964528875.1 uncultured Bacteroides sp.
AATGTACAAAAAACTTAGAAGAAAAATGAAAACTTTATTCGGATAAAAATGACGGAATAATGAATTCCCCCAACTTTACCGTGGACTCCAAGCTTGATAGAATGAAGTTAATATAAAACATAAAACTCTATTTTTACTAATTGTTTATGAAATTGAGAGGTAAATTACCATGAATACAATTAAACATAATTTATTGCCAAATATAAAAAAGCAGAAAAAAGATTTGATTGTAGAGGTGGAATTATACAAATATACGAATGAATTGTATATGGAACTTAAAAATCAAAATGTGATAGAAAGACTTAAAGATGTACCTCAATTAGGCCCTATCAAAGTTAAACAAAAATTTTTAAAATCTAGATACGACTATATTATCTTGCAACTCTATCTTCATAAAATTGTTAAGCAAAATATACAAAATGAGCTTGAAATAACCTATAATAACCAGATTAACTTATCTGATTTCAAGGAAAAAACGATTCCCATAGATAAAGAAGATAGACCTTCTATTGGCGATATACTTCAAATGCTAACAATCATCTATAATATAGGTCATTTTTATAATACTTTTACATCGTCAAGAGCAATTATTATATATGCAAATGAGAATGAGGAATTTAAAAATAAACTCATAAATAGTTCTGAAGATGACAGATTTAAAGATGCTGTAGGAGAATACATCGAAGATAGAAATTACCAGAGGCTTCATTTGTTAAATTCTCTGTTAGTATTAGAAGAATGCAATCAAGATTTAAAATCAGTCAAATTGGCCCAAGAGATTTTATATTCGTACATAGGTCAAAATAGTTTACTGAAAGATGATAAAATGCATTATGTATTTGAAATTTTTAAAAAAGTAAGAGATGTTTCTTATATGGCATATGATTTGCAAATTTCAACAACTCCTTTGACTATTGACCTGTGCGACAAAGATTCATTGATATTTATTTTAAGAGAACTTTTGTCTTTTTATAATGATCAAAGGCCAACAGAAATTTTATTTAAGTCCATTGGTAAGCTTTTAGATGACACAATATATAATGAAGATTCAAACGCTATATGTTATTACCAAATTACGAGAAAAATGGTCAAAAATTTAAATAGCAATTATGAAATTAATGACTATAAAAATTTATGGTTAAATAAAAATAGTATTCTTAATAAAAATTATAATAAGAGAAGAGATTATTTTGAATTCCCAATATTAAAATTAACATTTGACACGAATGATAAAAACATTGCTCAGGATCTTTTAATGGCTCTTGAAAAAACTAATCATATTAGGATTGGGTATTATGATAGATATTCTGGAGAAAAAACGGTCTTAGTTTCTATCAAAAAAAATACTCAAAATAAAGTAAGAGTCGCATTTCGAGTGTTAAATAAGGTAATAAGCCATCTAAGAAGCTTAAAAAACATCAGGGCTAGTGATCCACGTTTTTTGTTAGTTACTAAATTTTTCTTGTTTTATTTGTTCTCAGAAAATAATATTACATTAAAACCTACTGTTGATGAAGAAATTTGCGTTATCTGCGCACGTGGAAAAAGTAACCGAATAAATGAATTAGAGAAAATTCTTAAAAAAAACATAGGAACAGATGACGAGAGACATGAAGTAGAATTCCTGATTGAGTGCTTAAAAAAGAATAATAAAAATGATACAAGCATTGCAGTGCCTTCAAGTATCTTAGTTTTAGAAAAAAATAGAAAATTATGTGAATTTGATGGAATGATTATTTATCCAAATCGTGTAAGTAATCAAATTGTTCTTATGGAGTCTAAAAATAGAAAGACCAAACCTTCCCTTGCTAAAAATTGTTTAATTGATAAGTTACGCAAATTAAATATTCCATATGATGAAGACCAGATTAAAACAGAAAATTTTGATGCTATGATGGAATTAAGT
>CAZGUI010000214.1:0-1906 GCA_964528875.1 uncultured Bacteroides sp.
AAATATAGAGTTAATGAGTTATTAGAACAAGAAATACTGGAACGAGATTAATTTTACCTTGCTAAGTATCAATTGGCAGACTTAAAACGAATCATTCATTGATTATAAAAAACTAGAAGGCTAAAAAAAGAGTTAAAGACTGTTCCTAAAACGATGGTTATTGATACAGTTAGAAAAAGTCTTTTATTTAATTTATATTTACTGATTTTCTTTCCCAAAACTGTTCCCAAATCAAAAGTTCCAGAAACGTTCGTTTTTGGTTCTATCTTCAATATATAATTTTAAATTTTTAAAAAATATTTTAGGTTTATTAGATTGCAAAGGCAATCTTTTTTTATTTTAGAAAGGAGTTTTAAAATGATAATAGGATACGCCAGAGTCAGCACAAAAGAACAAAATTTAGAACGACAAATAGATCTGTTAAAACAAGCTGGGGCAGAAAAAATTATTACTGAAAAAGTATCAAGCCAAAAGAAAAGACCTGAACTTGAAATGATGTTGTCTTTTTTGCGTTCTGGTGATGTTGTTTTAGTTGAGAGTTTAACAAGGCTTGCAAGATCTACAATTGAACTTTTACAGATATTAGAATCGTTGGAAAATGAAAATATCTATCTTAAAAGTTTAAATGATGGGATAGACACATCAAAGCCAATGGGAAAGTTTCTTATTACCATAGTATCCGCTATTGCAGAACTGGAAAGAGATAATTTAGTTTTACGAACGAATGAAGGCTTAAAATCAGCCAGAAAGCGTGGGCGTGTTGGTGGCAGACCAAGAGTTGAAAAAAAGAAATTAGAACATTCTCTTAAACTTTATAATGAAGGATCTAGTACCATTAAGGAAATCGTTGAACTGACAGGCGTTTCAAAGTCAACATTATATCGGTATATAAATAAAACAAAATAAATTCAAATAGAAATTAATAATGCTGTTATTAAAGGATTGCTAAGGCAATCTTTATTTTTTTTAGAAAGAGAGAAATTATGGAAAAACAAAAAATTGCTTCACGTATTATGTCAGAAATTTTAGCTGTGGAAGAAAGGAGCATCATAGAAGGGTTAGAGATGTTTGGCATTAAGAAATTACTTGATCAGCCAGAAGATTGTTATCAAGGCATATCGGAAAAACAAGTAGAAGGATTTAAAAGTTTAAAGGACGTTTTTTCTGAAAGCTTTATTGAAGAAGTTGAAAATTGTAAAAAAGAAAATCAAAAATAGAAAGGGAAAATAATGAAAAAGAAGTTAAATAATATTGCTTTTGTTTTGGCAATAGTGATGCTGGTTATTACTATAAATGTATCAGTAAATACACATAAGGTTTCTGCTTTAGCGGATTATGTTACAAACTTAACAGGCGAAACATCGGTTGATGCAAACCAAGAATTTTATACTGCTACATTTAACCTACAAAACTTAGGGGATGAAAATATCAATAGAATTTCTATTAATGACAATCAAGGTACTAGCCAAGCAATTGTCGTTTCCCTTGCACCAGGAGAAAGCTTTTCCATTCCTGTTAATTATACTTTACAAGCAATTAAAGATTATAACTATTTCGATATTCAAATGAATGTTTCAGTTACTTTTGATAATGATGAAGTTTTAAACCAAACAGTCTCTTTAAGTGTTCCTGTTATAACGATTACGGAAGAAGAGGAGAATGTTGATATACCTTATACCACCATAGAAACAGAAGATGACACTTTAGATGTTGGTACGACCATTGTAGATCAAGAAGGCATAAACGGTGAAGAAATTGTTACTTACAAAGTGACCTATTTAGGTGATGAAATTATTTCAAAAGAAGAAATCAATCGTGATCGTATAATAGAACCTGTTGATAAGATTGTAAGAGTTGGAACAAAAGTAATTGATGTTAAGACAGAAACCTATACCGAAGAGATACC
>CAZGUI010000215.1:0-1884 GCA_964528875.1 uncultured Bacteroides sp.
CCATAATCACCACCTAGACTAACAAATGTGGATGTAGAAGCACCTTCTACTTTTTCACCTTTATAATAGACGTTCCAACTATCTTTAACGTAACCATCCCTAATAGGCTTTGAAGGCGGTGAAACAGAAGAAATATCATCTATCTGTTGCCCCTTATAATATGAGTTCCAGTCATCCTTGGCATACCCTCTGCCTAAATATTCAAAGGAAGAGGAAGAGGCATCTCTTATTTTTATCCCTTTGTAAAAAACACTCCATCTGTCTTTGCCATAGTCTCCTCCTAGACTAATAAAAGACGAAGGTGAAGCATCTTCTACTTCTTTACCTCTATAATATACATTCCAGTGGTCTTTTTCATAATCATCACTCATAACTTCTGAAGGTGAAATAAAAGATACATCACTTAACTTTTGGCCTCTGAAATAAGAGTTCCAGGTATCCTTAGCGTACCCTTCACCCAAATACTCAAAAGAAGATGAGGAAGCATCTTTAATGAGTATTCCTCTGTAGTACACATTCCAGGTATCTTTAGCATAACCATCGGCTAAATAGACAAAAGAGCTTGATGAAGCATCGTTCATTAGTAGACCTCTATAGAATACACTCCAAGTGTCTTTGGCGTAGCCTTGACCTAAGTAGTGAAAAGAAGATGCTGATGCTTTTTGCATTATCATACCCTCGTAATAAACATTGAAATTATCTTTGCTGTAATTTCCACCCAGGTGATTGACCTGTCTCTGTTGATTACCATAAATACCGGTTGTTTGGTTAGAGTTATATGCTCCTTCTAAAACTGAACAAGAGGATATAAGCAAGATGCCCAACAAACCATATAGAACTATTTTTATTTGATTCATGCTTGTATTATTATTTTACCTACTCCTAAGATAGTATTTTCATTTAACATGATAGCTCTATAGCTTTAAAAACTCCTCCACTCTTATTTCTTATAAGTGAAGATTTTAATTGTACTGACTGTTAGGAACTTAAACCAAAGAGTCAATAAAACCCAAAACCCGATTTTAGTTTTAATAATCTATAATTAAAACTAAAAAAAAGATAGCCTGTTAGGATAAATCAAATTAAACCCCTTCCTTGTAAGCATTCACGAAACTTCATTTAAATTAAAATAGTTATGGAAAAGAAAATGAGAAAGAGTTTATTCGCATTATTGACATTACTGGCTGTATTCTTTATAGGATGTAGTGATGATGATGACAATGGTGGAGGCGATGGCGGTAGAGTAGTGCAGGAAGTACTAGATCAGTTTAAAAAAGACTACCCTAACGCTACCAATGTAGATTGGAGTGTAACAAAAGATGAGTTTGCTATTGCAGTTTTTGATTTAGGCAATGGAACTAGAGCAGCACTCAAAATTCCCGGGGCACATAAGGCCTGGTATAAAAACAAACAAGGTGAAGGCAAAAGATATATGTATGAGCGTGATATTGATTTTAAAGATTTGCCCGAAGCTGTAAAAAATGCTTTCAAAGCTACAGAGTATAGTGATACAGAACATTGGAAAGTAGATGATGTAGAAGAAATATCTAGAGGTGATTTAGTTAAACTATACGCTATTGAAGTAGAATCCACAAAAAATAAAGAGGATGAAGTAGAGCTTTATTTTGATGAACAAGGCGTTCTCGTAAAAATAGAGGTTGACTTGGATGATGATTTTGACAAACACGGGAACTTAATAGTAGATAAAGAGCTTCCTGCAGAAATTAAAACTCACTTAGAAAAAGCACACGCAGGATATAAGATTGTTGATATTGATTTTGAAGATGATTTTTTAGAAATAGAAAATCAAAAAATTAAGCATTGGGAAATAGAGTTTATTGAAAAGGGTGTTAAGAAAGAGATTATTTTCAGTGCAGATCCTGT
>CAZGUI010000216.1:0-1882 GCA_964528875.1 uncultured Bacteroides sp.
TCCTCCTTCCCCCGGATCCGGATTTTCCACATCCGCCAGAGCTACCACATTTCTCAAAGCCAAGTCACTCAATTCAGCCGAGCTGTTCATACTTCTGTTCACACCGTAACCTGCGATTAACAGGATTACCAAGGCGAATACGCCCGAAAAACTTTTTTCATTTTACTAGTTTTAGCAGACTGTTTACATTTTTATAAATGAAGTTCTAGTTAAATTATCAATAAACTGTAATTTAAATTTAGTGCAATTCATAAAAGAATAATATTGGATTAGAATCTCCAGTAAAGTTATCAATGAGTAAATCTTCTCGATGTTGATCAAAATTATACTTAATTTTACCTGATTCATAATAATCAAAAAACTGAGGTACATCTTTAATTCTCATATACGCATAGATACCATTTTCACCTGAACAAGCAAAATAATGAGGAATTGATTCTGCAAAAGTTTTGTAAATAAAATCATCAAAAAAACCTTCATATAATTTAGCAGTTTTATTTGCTTTAGAATATATTAGAGTATTTAATTTATATCCATCAGAGTATTCACAAATGATATAGTCTTCTAATTCCAAAAAATTCAATATGGTTTTTACTTTATCTAAGCTATTTATATCAGATATTATACGGGGAGATGAAAGATCAAACTCCTCGATATCCTCTTTTTTTAATATCCTGTTGCTTTTAATTTTGAAATACGGAGTAATATTATTTTCAATTGAAAAGATAGTATTGGAATAAATAGGTGCATAATAAGAAGAATAACTATTCTTTGAGTAGAAATAACTATTATCTTTATACGTAATTATTTTAAAACCCAAATTGTTAATATCGGATGAAAGAAATTCATCTAATTTCTCTCCAGAATTAACATCAATTTTCATCAATAATGGAGTTGCTCTTTTTGCACGAATATTGTTAGGTTGATAATCAACAAATAATTGATTGTTGTTATATTGTATATGACCGGAAATACCATCAATTGTATTGCTAATATTAATTGAGGAAATATACTCCCCCGAAAATTTATATTGATGAATTGTTGATGTGTAATTGTCAAGAATGAAAATTAATTTATCGTTTTCAGCAACTGTGAAATCAGAAATATTATTAAATTCCCCTGGTCCGATTCCTGAACGACCTATCTTTCTTATAAATTCACCTGCTTTGTTAAAACAGTATAGCTTTTTGAATTTTCTGTCCAGAATAAAGATAAAGTCACTTGTTATTTGAACGACATCTATCGACTTTATCAGATTATCTTCAGTTGTTTCTAAAATAATAGGTTTTACAGAGGTAAAATAAGAAGATATTGATGCAACCCCTTCATTTTTTAGCATATCGAGATTAACTTCATAATCCGCTTCAATTTCATTTAATTCTTCTTGATGTCCTCTGCACGATATTAGCAGTGTAATTATAATAAAAATATATTTAATGCTACTCATAGTTGTATTTTTTTTTAAGGTTGACTGAAAACCCCATTTAAAATATTTCATGTTGCTCCAGTCAACCTATACTATATTGTATGATTTAACAATTTCTGTTTATTGTTTCTCGAGAGTCAAATGAATTTCCATGACAATCAACGCCCATAGAACCTCTTTCCCCAGAGCAAGAACCATTACCTCCCCAACAATCAAAATCATAACTTGTAATGTATATATATCCTCCGTAACAAAGTATTCTTTCACTTGTTGAGTCTTGCATGGTTAAACACATCTCATTGCCTCCCCCTTCCCCTGGATCCGGATTTTCAATTTGTGCCAATGCAAGCACATTTCTCAAAGCCAAGTCATTTAAATCAGCATAGCTGTTCATACTTCTGTTTACTCCATAACCTGCGATTAACAGGACTACCAGGGCGAATACGCCCGAAAAAA
>CAZGUI010000217.1:0-1878 GCA_964528875.1 uncultured Bacteroides sp.
AATATACTCTAATGATGGAGAAAGAAGTAAACTGTAGTTTTATCGGACACTAAAGCCTGAAAATAGAACATCAAGCAGATTTTGGCCTATTTACTGAATATCCCTAAATAACAAACTACACATAAAAAATAAGGCTAAACTCCATAAGAGTCTAGCCTTATTTTTTATATTCTAAAATTAAAGATTAATCATGTGTTAGTTTTCTGTAACGCACTCGCTTAGGAGCTTCATCACCTAAACGCTTAATTTTATTCTCTTCATATTCTGAATAAGAACCTTCAAAATAGAACACCTCTGAGTTACCTTCAAAGGCCAAGATATGTGTACAGATACGATCCAGGAACCAACGGTCGTGCGAAATGATTACCGCACAGCCTGCAAAACTATCCAAACCTTCTTCCAAAGCACGTAATGTATTTACATCAATATCATTGGTAGGCTCATCCAGCAACAACACATTACCTTGTTCTTTCAAAGCCAGAGCTAAGTGTAGCCGGTTACGTTCACCACCAGATAAAACACCACAAAGTTTTTGTTGGTCGGCTCCGGAGAAGTTAAAACGTGACAAATAAGCACGAGAATTAATTTCTCTTCCTTCTAAAACAATAAACTCATTGCCTTGTGACACAACATCGTAAACACTCTTATTTGGATCAATATCTCTGTGCTGCTGATCAACATATGCAATTTTTACAGTATCTCCTACTTCAAAATCTCCTGCATCGACTTGTTCCAATCCCATAATTAAACGGAAAAGAGTGGTTTTCCCTGCACCATTAGGTCCAATAACTCCAACAATACCGTTGGGAGGTAAAGTAAAATTCAAATTATCAAACAGTAGCTTATCTCCATATGCCTTAGCCACATTCTTAGCTTCAATTACTTTATTACCTAAACGAGGACCGTTAGGTATAAATATTTCAAGCTTAGATTCACGTTCTTTCACGTCTTCATTAAGTAACTGATCATAAGAGTTCAAACGAGCTTTACCTTTAGCTTGACGAGCTTTGGGAGCCATACGTATCCACTCCAATTCACGTTCAAGTGTTTTCCTTCTACGACTGGCTGTCTTCTCTTCCATCTCCATGCGTTTAGCTTTTTGCTCTAACCAACTGGAGTAATTACCTTTCCATGGAATACCTTCTCCTCTATCTAACTCTAAAATCCAACCTGCTACGTGATCTAAGAAGTAACGATCGTGTGTAACAGCAATTACTGTTCCTTCATATTGTTGAAGATGTTGCTCCAACCAATCAATAGATTCAGCATCTAAATGGTTAGTAGGCTCATCTAAAAGTAAAATATCAGGCTTTTGTAATAATAATCTGCATAAAGCCACTCGGCGACGTTCACCTCCAGATAATACTTTAACCAATTGATCTTCAGGTGGACAACGTAATGCATCCATAGCCCGTTCAAGTTTAGTATCTAGATTCCATGCATCGGAAGCATCAATCATATCTTGTAACTTGGCCTGACGAGTAAAGAGCTTCTCCATTTTTTCAGCATCTTCATAATACTCAGGTAAGGCAAATAGTTGATTAATTTCTTCGTATTCATTTAAGATATTAACCGTTTCCTGAACTCCCTCCATCACGACTTCTTTTACAGTCTTGTTATCATCCAATTGAGGCTCTTGTTCTAAATAGCCAACGGTGTATCCGGGAGATATTACGACCTCTCCATTGTAGGATTGTTCAATGCCTGCTATAATTTTCAGCAAGGTTGACTTACCAGACCCATTTAATCCAATAATACCAATCTTTGCTCCGTAGAAGAACGAAAGATAGATATCTTTTAATACTGTTTTTTGAGGTGGAAAAGTTTTACTCACCCCCACCATCGAGAAAATTACTTTTTTATCGTCCGACATATACG
>CAZGUI010000218.1:0-1861 GCA_964528875.1 uncultured Bacteroides sp.
TTATTCTCCTTCATTTTTGCATTATATTCTTGCTGTATATTCCACCAAAACTCTGGAGAAACATCAAGGAGTTTTCCTAAGTCTTGACAATCTTCCCAAGTAAGGTCTCCTGTTAAGATTATAGAATTATCTTCAAAGAACTCCTTTAAATAATATCTTGGATGTATGGCGACAGTGCCATCTTTCATTTCTATATAGTCCATTTTATCTCCTAATAGCCTGAATAATCAAGAATAACTAATTTATCGTCTAAGTAGCCAAAGTTTCCTTCATGAAGATCGTTGATGTCGTGATCCCAACAGAAGTTTATAATCTTATAAATTTCTTTATCATCTGGATAAAGGAAGTTAAGTATTTCATTAATCTCAAGCATACAAACTTCATCTTCTGCTTCTTCTGGGCTTAGGGTGTCGTTTTCTTCTAATAAGGATAGTGCTAAGCTATCTACAATAGCCTCTTCATTAGTTGCACATTTCTTCTGGATATAAACCCCTTTTCGCTCTCCTTCATTCATAATAAAACCAATAGGAATAATTGGAGTAAAATAGGATTCAAGTCCTAAGCCTTTAATCATTAAGTAGTTTTCATATTCAGTTCGACAATAATCAATATCAGCGTCATTTGGACATTCGGAGATGTTTGTTTTTATAACCCAATCATCATTCTTATTAACATAAACATCCTTTGTCGCTCCATTAGAGTTGTATTCCCAACCCTCATATTTTGACAAATCCTCAGTAATCATTTTTCTAGCTATCTCAAGGTAATATTCTTTATTCATAAATGCTCCTTTTTTATTTCCTATATATATTATATCAAATTTTAATTAAAATGTCAAATAAAATTTTTCTATAATTATATAGACTTTATTTATAAATATAAACGTAACTAGAAAAATTATTATAATTCAGTGTCTACAAAGAGTATATATTTCGGCATTGCTCCAGAGTTTTCGAAGGTTTCTTCCCAAACCTCTTGCGACCAATCTATCATGCTTTTTAAGGCATAAGGCATACGGTCGTATTCATTTATAATTATCATTGTTTCAACGCACTCCTTCATTATCTCATTCATAACTAATTCATCAACTAAGAACCAGGGTTCAGCTGTTGCTCTTACTTTAGCTTTTGATTTAATTATTTCAGCTAATCTGTAGTTGTTTTGAAGATAACCAAGTTCCACTCTTGGGAACTCCTTTAGGAGCTTAATATAAAGGTCTTCATTTTCAGGTGCCCATCCACTAAAAATGCTATTCTCATCTCGTTTTGAAAGTTTGTCCCAACTAGCTATAAAACTATGGGCGTCATTAACTTTCATCTTGTAAAAAGTTGTATATTGTGACATATCTTCTTTCCTTTCTAATATTGGCTTAAATCAAACTTCTTATCGTTTTCTATCTTCTCATGGAGGTCTAAAGTTGTTTCTAGCAAGTTTGAATAGTATGTTTTTGCCTTATCAATTGAGCTAAATAAATCTATCTTTCTTTGAAGTGCTATTGCTGTAATTTCTAAAGCTTTAAGGACTTCTTCTTTATCCTCTTCTTTTATTGGTGTGTTTAGAAGGTCTAACATTCTATAAATACTATAAACTTCTTCTAAAGTAAGAAACAATTCTTTTTGATTATAAAGTTCATAAAGACTTGCCTTGAATCCTAAGATTATTTCAAGAGAGTTCATTCATTGCCTCCACAGCCCAGCCGTAACTATCATAGGTTCCTAAGCGTTTAACCTCTCCACAGTCTTCGCAAATTCGTTCTAAAACAAAGTCATAATCATCTTCATCATAAGGCTTCCTTACAAAGTCTACTGCAAGATAATAAGATTTGCCTCCACAAGATTCACATTTATCTATATTTTTCATT
>CAZGUI010000219.1:0-1803 GCA_964528875.1 uncultured Bacteroides sp.
TATTTCATTTACCCTAAATGCATCACTTGTTCTAAATACCGATCCAATATTATTTAGACTTCTTACGTTGTCAAGCACCACAGTAAGTCCTATTTTCTCGGCTTGTTTAAACTCTTGAATATCAATTCTGTTGAGTTCTTCAACTTTTAGTTTTCTTCTTATCTTCATCGTTTCTTTCTCTCAATTCTTCTTTTCAGGATTCACAATGGCTCTAACAGCAAACCAAACATGATGTACAAATGTTGATAAACTACCATAATGCTTTGACATTATTTGGTAACGTTCTTTCAATGATGCTTTGCGATTTTTGGTAGTGACCCCCTCGTTTAAATATCTAATGAGTATTAGGTTAGTATTGACTATAGATTTACTTTTCTTCATTAATCGAATGCACCAATCTACATCCGAAGAGTATTGATACGATAAGTCGTATGGCTCAAAAACGTTTTTATTGATGATAAAAGCCTGATGACAAACAAGCATTCCTTGTTTAAAGCTTTTCCAAGAAAGTGTAGTTGGAGCTTTCAATCTGCGATTATACAGAAACTCTCCTTCATTATTCACCACTACTGTTTCTCCATACAAAATATCGGGTTGGTCATTATTTTGAGCAGTATTAATCAGTTTTTGTACAGTATCTTTATCGTAAAAAGCATCCCCCGCATTTAAATAACAGATATAACTGTCTTTCGCCCACTCCGTCGCCTTGTTCATAGCATCATAAATGCCATTGTCTTTTTCGCTAACCCATTGCGTATTTTCATTTTTTAATTGTTTGATCAACGCTATAGTGCTGTCGGTGGACTTCCCATCCATTATGATGTGCTCAATCCACGGATAGGTTTGCTCTTGCACGCTTTTCATTGTTCGTCCCAATGTTTGACATGCATTGTAGGTTACAGTTATTACGGTGAATAATCTCATAGGCTTAATCTTGATTATAAATGTCTAAATACTTTTCCACAATAGTCTTTTCAGAATAATTTTCAAGAACTTTACTGCGACATGCATTTGCTATTGTTTCTTTATCCGCTTCGTAAAGTGCCCAATATATCCCTTTTGCAAAATCGCTAGCATCTTTATATTTAGCGAGATATCCATTGACTTGATGGTCTATTATATCTGTTTGTCCACTATTATTAAAACTGACTGCTGGACAACCGCAAGCCATAGCCTCCGTTATAGTTTGACCGAAAGTTTCATACAACGATGGTACTACAGTTACATCAGCAGTAGAATATAATTGTGCTATATATTGTTTATTTTGAATGCTACCGATATGTAAATATTTAATTGGGATATTATTGAAAAAAAGTTTAGGATACTTTACTTTCCCAAATAGGAGGAGAAACAAATCATTTGGATTTATCATGTTTGAATTGACTAATATGTTTAGTGCTTCTTTCAAATATTCAAAGCCCTTTATTGGATGATCTAATCGGGCAGCTCCCATAATTATTGTTTTCCTATTTCCTATGACTTTATTTAGTTCTGTGTTTACAGACTTCGTTTGTGTAAATATGTCTGTGTCAATAACATTGGGAACTGTTGATATTCGATGATTTTTTACTAAGGGACTGCTCTTTGCCTGTTTTGTTAACCAGCTACTAACAGAAACAAAATGGATACTTCCAAGTGAGTAAGCGGTTTCTTTTTGCAAAAAAGTAGCATTAGAGATATCGTCTTTCGATGGACTGATTAAATAAGGACATAATCCACAGACAGTTTTAAAATGATTGCACTCTTTTGCATGATGACAAATTCCTGTGAATGGCCACATATCATGCATAGTCCAAACTACTT
>CAZGUI010000220.1:0-1793 GCA_964528875.1 uncultured Bacteroides sp.
GTATGTGTCAAGTATTCGTTGGCACGTTTTTTCTTACAAAATCTTCCGTTTTGAATCTTCAATAAAAATACTAATATTTTACCATTTATCATAGCTGTCAAGCCTAAATAAACTCCATTACATTCCGGGCTTGACAGCGTAGTCCGGCTTTAGGGTTTATGGTATAAATCTGTCGCTTTTTATTGTAATTGAATCCTATTACGAAAAATTCAAATCACTAACAACTCGATTTTCTACAAGGTTTCTAATAGCTCTTCTTCCCTCTGTAAGGGGTTGTCCCTCATAAGGCATGGGGGACCTATGCATGGGGTAGATACTGCTCTTTTTAGGCTTTTTATTGGCCTGCGCAGCTGTTAGCTGTACAATCTCCACAAAGTCTTCTAACATGTCCTCGGATAATGTATCATCAAATACCCCACCTAGTTGTTCATAGAGTGTACCGCTAGCCCTAGCTGCTAACAATTTAACTAGGTTATTAGCACCGTTTTCAGACCAACTCATTTTCCTATTCTTCATACGCAGTGTAACAATATCACATACATTGCCTTCCATGGTACCCATGCCTCTATATTCAAGCCCATCAGGTAATTCAGGCAAGTCTATACCCCTTAACCTATAGGGCACCAACCCATCAATATTATTGAACAAATAATTGTATAGTCTCTCTAGTTTTTTAAATTCATTTTCCTCATTGATATACTCTATTAATCGCTCTGTTAGATAATCGCGGGATTCCTCTGTTTTGCCTTCCTTTAGCAGTTTGTTCAGTTCCTTAGCCTGCTTTTTGTCAGGCATCTGCCTTAAAACTTCACGGGAAATATGAAAGGGATCCAGCTGAAAATATACCCCTTCATGACCTAAATCGGGCTTAATCCAGGGGTCACCGTCACCATTAACAATTCGCACCTGAATTTCATCAACATTGTACTGCTCGGCCACTTTAGCCTCCCATAACCTTTTGAAATCCCTGCTCTTATGAAATCCGACACAGACACTCTTGTTATGAACCTGGTAACCTTTCCTTTGACCCTCACGTTTCCTAAAGCCTTCGTAATTAACGGCAATCTTCATTTCCTTCTTGCTACCCTTTTTAGGCCTATCTTTGCCCTGCATGGATAACCAAACACCATCTGCTTCTTGGAATAAAACCTCCACTTCACGTTCTCCCTTTAAACGGCCTTGCTCATACTTATCAACCAAGTGCTGCTCTTTATCTCTAAGCTTTGAACCAATCCTTTGAATAACAGCCCAAGCAGTCGTATGGCTCATGCTTGCATTAGTTGTACTTTCCATTGCCTGAGCTGTCTTCCTATAGGATTCTTCTAAAGATATTTCAACTATCTTTTCTGCCAAATTAGTTGATACATGACCAACGGTTTCATTGTTTAAATACTGATCCAGTAGATATATGTATTGTTTCTTACCGTTTTCATTGTGACATTCGTAGATTCTTCTGCTATATTCTATTGTGCCCATAACAGTATTGATATGGGTTCGCCTAATTCCCTTATGGCGGTACTCCTTTGTATCTCGGGTAGCCATTAGCATTCTATCCAGCTTCTCCAGAATATCTTTTAATACATTACAGGCAACTTCACAAACAGCCTTATAAATCTTCTGCTCTAAAAACTTGAAATCTAATCCGCTATCATTTAAACTGATAGTATACATGAAATCCTCCGTTCTATGATTGTTGATAATTTCATTATAACGGATGATTCATGTAGTGGGAAGGGTCATCTTGGATGCCCTTCCTTTTTATACCTTATTGCCTACAAATATTATACACTAAC
>CAZGUI010000221.1:0-1752 GCA_964528875.1 uncultured Bacteroides sp.
TAGCGTCTAAGTTGCAAGAGTTCTTTCAAGTGCTAAACACACCCAAACAAAATCGCTTTAAAAACATTGACGAACAGCTGAATGAATTCCCATACATCAACGGAAAACTGTTTGAAGAGATGTTGCCCACTGCAAGTTTTGATGCCAAAATGCGTCAAGAGTTGTTGAATTGTTGTGCATTGGATTGGAGCAAAATATCCCCTGCCATATTTGGCTCCATGTTTCAAAGTGTGATGAACCCCATAGAGCGCCGCAACTTGGGTGCACACTACACGAGTGAAGTAAATATTCTGAAACTTATAAAACCTCTGTTTCTCGATAGCCTCTGGAATGAGTTTGAAAGCATCAAGGATAATAAGAATAAACTAGTACAGTTCCACGACAAATTGGCCAATCTCAAATTCTTGGACCCTGCATGTGGTTGTGGCAATTTCCTGATTATCACCTACCGCGAACTGCGCATGTTAGAATTAGAAATATTCCGTATGCTCAATAAATCGGGCGTACTCTTTATTAATGTTGCCGATAGGGTGTTACTCAATGTAGATCAGTTTTATGGAATAGAGTACGAAGAGTTTCCCTGTCGCATTGCTGAAGTAGCTATGTGGTTGATGGACCATCAAATGAATATGCTGTTAAGTCAAGAGTTTGGTCAATACTTTGTGCGTCTTCCGCTCAATGAATCTGCCACCATTATACATCATGATGCATTAGAAATTGACTGGGAAGAAGTGGTGAGCAAAAACGAATTGAACTATATACTTGGGAATCCTCCCTTTAGCGGCTCCAAAAAGATGTCTCAACTTCAACGCAACCAAGTGGTGAAAGAGTTTGACGGCATAGCCGGCAGTGGAACATTAGATTTTGTTGCTGCTTGGTATTCCAAAGCTGCTCAATACATACAAAACACAGATATAAAAGTAGCGTTGGTTTCAACCAACTCCATTGTGCAGGGTGAACAGGTGGGAGTGCTTTGGGGCAAATTGTTCCAGAAATATTTCATCAAGATACATTTTGCACACCGCACATTTAAATGGAAAAACGAAGCGCGCGGCAACGCTGCTGTATATTGTGTCATAATTGGGTTTGCCGCATTTGATGTAAACAGCAAATCTATCTACGAATATGAAGACATACAAGGCGAACCACACGAAGTGAAAGCAAAAAACATTAATCCCTATTTGGTCGATTTCAACGACATTGTAATATCAAAGCAGAGAACTCCAATTTGCGATGTGCCTGCCATGAGCTTTGGCAATATGCCATTGGATGGCGGAAACCTACTAATGTCGGACGATGATAAGAATGATTTTTTGAAGAGAGAACCCAATGCCGAAAAGTTTATTAAACCGCTGATTTCGGCACGGGAGTTTTTAAACAATCAGCAACGTTGGTGCTTATGGTTGGTAGATGCCAACCCCTATGAATTGAGGCAGTTGCCTGAAGTGTTGAAAAGAATACAGAATGTTAAAGATTTTAGATTAGAAAGCAAGCGCAAGCAAACAAATGAAAAGGCAATTGTTCCTTACGAATTTGGTGAGATCAGAAATTTCGGAGATTCATATATAGTTGTACCGCGAGTATCATCTGAAAATAGGAAGTATATTCCTATGGGTTTTTTTGATAAAAATTCAATTGTAAGTGATACTTGTATGGCTATCCCCAACGGAACTCTTTACCATTTTGGTGTATTAATGTCGACAATGCACATGACTTGGGTTTCGTATGTTTGTGGAAGATTAGAAAGTAGAT
>CAZGUI010000222.1:0-1751 GCA_964528875.1 uncultured Bacteroides sp.
GGTAAAATTTATTGGACAGAAGAGAATGATGTTAGTCAATCTATCTATGGCTTACTGAATGGAAAAATCAGCTTTATAAAAGGAAGAGCTCAAGCCGACTTATGGGTAAAAAACGCTTTGAATAAAGATTACAGTACATTCTATTTTGAATCCGCAGGAACAGGCACAATGAAAGGTTTCATGCAAAAAGGAAGACCTATTCAATTAGGCATAAACTTAAGGTGTCAATTTTGATTATATAGCATTTTATTAGTGTACAATGCAAGCGTTTATCTCTCCAGTTGTACTTGGAGAGATGAACCAAAAAGAAAGCCAACTTTTAGTCAAGTTGGCTTTCTTTATCGGCTATAAAAGCGATTTAAATGATGTCCTCTATATTATAAGGTGTCTCTTGATAAACAAAATAATTCAGCCAATTGGAAAACAACAAGTTCCCGTGACTTCTCCAGCGCACAATGGGTGCATTACTAGGGTCATCATTCAAATAGTAATTTCGGGGAACTTTAATATCCAATCCTTTTGCTACATCTCTCTTATACTCAGAGTCTAATGTAAGAGGAGAATATTCAGAGTGACCTGTAACATAAAACTCTCTTCCATTGCGAGCACTCATTAAATAAACACCAGCATCTTCCGACTCACTCAATAGTGTAATTTCAGGAACCTTTAAGATATCCTCTCTACGCACCTCAGTATAACGACTATGAGGAACATAAAAGCAATCATCGAACCCTCTAAAAATAGGATGCAACGGATCGATAGGCTTATGCTTAAATACTCCTGAGATCTTTTCATCTAACGGATATTTAGGAATACCAAAATGATGATATAGTCCTGCTTGAGCAGCCCAGCAAATATAAAAAGTGGAGGTAACATTCGTTCTGCTCCAAGAAAAAATATCCTGTATCTCGCTCCAATAGGTTACATCTTCAAAAGCAAACTGTTCCACCGGAGCTCCGGTAATAATCATTCCATCAAACTTCTCCTTTTTTAACTTTTCATAATCCGTATAAAAAGCTTGCATATGTTCAATGGGTGTATTTTTGGAGGTATGACTACTTATTTTCATAAAAGTAATCTCCACTTGCAAAGGAGTATTAGACAGTAAACGAATTAAATCGGTTTCTGTTGTAATCTTTAGTGGCATTAAATTAAGAATCACTAAGCGTAATGGACGAATATCTTGTTGTGTAGCCCTAGACTCATCCATAACAAAAATATTTTCTTTCTTCAATATATCAACAGCGGGTAACCTATCAGGCAATGTCAATGGCATATCAAATAAGTTTTAAGTGGAATTTTCAATATAAATCACCTTCTAGCGTGGATTCTTACGCAAACTACAAAGATAATTAATAAAAAGAAAGATTTGAATAAGATTAGTGGCTCTTTTTTATAAATGTAAAGAACCTTTTTGAATAAAAAACTTATTTTAATTTGTGAAAAACTTAGTAGTCACAAATAAAAACCTTATTTTTGCCCACACGCAATAAATACTATTAACTAAAAAAGAAAAAAAATGGCTTACGTAATTAACGATGACTGTATTGCATGTGGATCATGTCTTGACGAATGTCCGGTAGAGGCTATATCAGAAGGTGATATTTATACAATTGATGCTGATTTATGTACAGACTGTGGTACTTGTGCTGACATCTGTCCTTCAGAAGCAATTCACCCTGAAGACTAAGTAATACGGTTAATAACCTAATTAAAAAAGAGGAAATCAAATGATTTCCTCTTTTTTAATT
>CAZGUI010000223.1:0-1720 GCA_964528875.1 uncultured Bacteroides sp.
CTTGAGCAATTTGTAAAGCCGTGCCTGGATTACCGGCAGCATAAGATATAATAAAATCTAATTCTTGTTCATATGCAATTGTTTTTCCATCTATTGGTCGTATTTTTTGTTCTAAAATCTGCTCGATTTCTTTTGGCGAATATCTTTGGAAATTCAAAGTAATAACTCGCGAAACAATTGTGTCTAAAATATTTTCAATCAAAGCCGTTGTCAACAAAAAAACAACGTGCTCTGGTGGTTCTTCCAAAGATTTGAGTAAAGCATTTTGTCCTTGTTCATTTAAATCATCTAAATTAAGTAAGTAAATCTTCTTTTCACTGATTTGAGGACGCATTGGAATATCTGCAATAATCTCTTTACGAATACGATCAATTTTAATAATATTTTCTTTGCCTTTTTGAATATGTTTAAAATCAGGGGAAGTTTGTGCATCAAAAAAACGACAAGCATCACATTTATTACATGCCAAATTGTTTTCAGTGTTTTTATTTTTTAAGCAAAGAATTTGTTTGGCAAATTCCAATGCAAAGGAAGTTTTGCCCATTCCCTTTTCGGCAGAAAACAAATAAGCATGATAAATAGGATACCCTTTAATCAAGGTATCTGCGAGTCGAGATTTTAATTCAGGTTGACCAATTAATTTACTAGTAGAATCCAGCAATATTACATTCTTTCGTAATGTTCAACATCAATGACGAATACTGTTGCGCCACCGACACTAACTTCAACAGGAAACGGAATAAAAGTTGTACCCAATTCACCTGCAGATGCATTTGTTTGAACTGCAACTTTACGGCTTGAAGAATTTTTACGAACAATTGCTAAAGCATGTTCTAATTCTGTTTCATCAACACCAATTAATAAGGTTGTGTTACCAGAGCGTAAAAATCCACCAGTACTACTTAATTTCGTTACACGAAATTTCCCTTTATTTAATTCAGAAACAAGACGCGAACTATCTTCATCATTAACAATGGCTAGAATTAATTTCATATGTTCCCCCCCAATTCTATAGCTTGAATAAGATAAGCTTTTAATTCTTTATAAACTTCGTCAACCGTCTGCTCGGCATTAATTATTTTCACTCTATTTTTGTCAGATGCAGCAATTTGTAAATAACCTTGACGTGTTTTTTCTAAAAAATTTTCACCTTCAACATCCAAACGATCTGATTTATGTTTTCTTGCATTTAAGCGTTTTAACGCTGTATTTAAAGATATATCAAAATAAAAAGTTAAATCTGGCATTAAGTCTTTGGTTGCAAAAGTATTTAATTTTTGAATAAATTCAACATCTTTATTTCTACCAAATCCTTGATAAGCTGTGGTCGAATCAAAAAAGCGATCAGAAATAACTACTTTCCCTTCATTCAATGCAGGAAACACTACTTGATCAACAAGCTGCGCTCGTGCAGCTTCAAATAACAGCAGCTCCGTTTCAGGGGTCATTTCTTGATTTTTACCATCCAATAAAATTTGTCTAATTTGTTCACTGATTAAAGTTCCACCAGGTTCTCTAATAATTAAAAAATCAATTTTTGATTTGTTTAAATCCTCTTTTAACAATTCTAATTGAGTCGATTTTCCAGAACCATCTATTCCTTCAAATGTGATAAACAAACCTTTTTTCATTTTTTCTCCCATACTTTTATATTAATAATGATATCACAGATATTATTTTCTTGAAATAACGCAATGTTGTTTGATAATGTTAATTTGTT
>CAZGUI010000224.1:0-1718 GCA_964528875.1 uncultured Bacteroides sp.
TCTTTAATTAATTTCACAACAGTACAAGGTGTGAATCCAATAAGCTGGTTCACATTCCCAATATCAGGTGGTGTCGCAGGCACTTATAGCTTTCAGCCAGACCCCAACAATACGGGTAATGTGCTTACAGCTACAGTAGTAGTTTCTACCACAGATCCTGTAACCGGCATGATGGTATCTAAAAATGTAACTGTTATGCAACTGGCTACAGACCTACTTTTTGCTGCCACGGTAAACAATCCCTATCCCTCAACAGCGGGTAACTATACTTTTAGTGTGGATTCCGATACACCTTGGTCTATCGCTTCGGCAACTGATCCAAGCAATGCATTATCAGCTCCTTTTGACAATACGGAAAAACCGGCAGGAACGGGAACGATATATACATTTCCTCTTAGCCAAAACGACAGTTGGATACTAAGAGATGTTACCTTCACACCTACCGCTGACGATATAGATTTTATTGGACTTCCTATTGCTGTTCAACAGAAACACCCTGACATTGCCTTTGTAGTAGATAAAACAAACATTGCTTTTGGAAGTCAAGAAACACCGGGTACACAATCTGTCAAAGTAACCTCAAATGCCGAGTGGCAATATACTACATCAGGGAGTTGGACTGATGCCGTGGCTTCGGCTAGTCCGACTGATGGCACAACACAGGGAAGTCATACGTATCACAACCCCGCAACAGATGTTTTAGTCAATCTGACTCCAAAAACATGGACACCTACACTGGGGGTTACTCCACCTGCAGGAACAAACTATTTGGCAGAAGCGACATTCACTACGCAAACAGGCTCCTCGAGTGGAGAAAAAACACATCGTCTGAACATCAGCAGAATGATGCCGGCTTTCTTTACACAAGGTCCATTCTCACCTACAAGTGTGCCTCGTATAGGTGATATAGTGCGAGTACATGCCAACACCAATGCCGTATGGCAGGTAACGCCTTCTATTGGCAACGTGCAAACAGATGGTCCGGCTATCTATGAGGCTAAGTTTGTGGATATTACAATTCCTGAGAATACCACTTGGGCTTCGGGTACGACTCCCGAAAATAGGAATATAAGCATCAATACCAAATATGGAATCAATGCCTCTTCCCTTACTGAAACGGGAGGAAGTGCAACGGTAACTCAACCGGGCTATTACATTGCTTCAGCATATTATACCCCCTCTACTACTCCACCGTCAGACCAAGCCACTACTACCACAGTAGGTATTACAGGGGCTTATCCGCAAATACGCATCAGAATATGGAATAAGACGATTAATGAGGCGGAAACAGCCGAGAAGATGATAGAAGCTAGTGAAGGAGCAGAAGGTACAAATACACTGGATGTTCCTCCCAATGAAACGTGGAATCCGAAAGAACTGGCATGGCAATATTGGCATCCGGGTAAGTCACAATGGATTAACATCGCTGATTCTCAAGTGCAAAAAGGGTATGAAGTCACTGCATCCGATGCCACACAAGTAACTGCAATAGCCGGAGGACAATCAACGGTAAGCCTGACCGGTTGGCGCCCCGATATAGAGGTACGCCTCTTGGTTGATGGAGCGGAACATACCACAGGAATAGTAACCGGAGGTTCGGGTACTAACACGACAGATCTGGAGGTTCCTGAAAATAAAAAGTTTGAACAGCGAACAATACAGGTGCAAGGGAAAATTCGAGGTGGAGATACTGACTACTCGATTAAATCATGGAAACA
>CAZGUI010000225.1:0-1717 GCA_964528875.1 uncultured Bacteroides sp.
AAAGCAGTAAGAATGTTCAAAGTTATATATGGGATCTAGGAAATAAAATTAAAGGCGAAGTAAATGAAGATGGAGAGCAATTTATTACTGTCGAGGATGATATTACCTCAGTAAATATTCCATATACCTTAGTTTATCAAACTACTACAGGTGGAATTCTTAACATTAAGGATGAGTTAGATGATTTATTAACCTATAATGAAGGTAGTTTTACAGCAACTTTAGAATCATGGGATGCAAACGGATGGAATAAAGAAAACACTACTGTTGATTTAACTGATTACTTAACAATCAATGGTAATACATTTAGTATTGAAGGCTATAAGCTACCACCTAATAGTCGTATTACGATTAACTATAATGCAAATGTTAAAGATGCGAAAGCTTTAGAAACTCATCTTAATCAATTATTAGAGGAAAAACAATTAGATGGCGCAGAAGGTTCTGTATCATATGTTTTCAATAATAAAGCAAAGATTAATGATGAAGATAGAGATGGTAATTATAGTGGTAATGTTAATGTTCCTGGTGAAAAACCTGAAGTTAAACCAGAATACCCTAGCAATGTGTTAGAGAAGTATGTTGATCCAACTACTGCTAATGCAACGTTTGATAATGAAGGTAATTTAATCCCGATACCTGTGACTTATACTCTTAAATTAAATATGTCAAAATTTAATGGAGATAACATTAAACAGTTAACAGAGAATCTTATTTTGACTGATAATTTGGACCCAAATCACAAAGTTGAATTTGAATTATCTGATGTGACGATCACATCAGATGGAGGTGTTACAGTACAAGAAGGAGATGTAGATGAAACTGATAAAACAATCGGTAACTACTCAATCGAGAATAAACAATTCAAATTTAATGCTGGAAAAGAGCCAGCTGATTATACAATTATTTTAAAAGGTAATATTACTGCATTAAATAATCAAAAAGATTATTGGTCGCCACTTCCTTTCTTTGATTACTATAGTTACAAAAATACAGCAGTCGCAGAGGCCGGAAAAGATTTAATAGGTAAAGGAGAAGCGACGACAACTGTAATTGACAAAAAAGGTCAAACAACAATAACTGATAGTAATGTATTTAATAAAGGTCATAAAACCAATCCAACAACACCAGTTATAGGAGAACCAATAGAAATAACCTATACCTTTACAGTAAATGACTGGAACGCAGGAGCTAATGCAGTTGATGTATCTAAATCAACAATTACAGATATTATCGATCCTATATTTGATACAAGTAAAGGGTATGAGGTTAAATTATTAAATGATACTTGGGATGGACAGAACGCAAAATATGTTTTATCTTCATTGGATGATGGAGTATTAACTATTAATTTCGATGAGAAGATGCCGGAAAATCTCAAAAAATCCCGATGGCAGATAAGTATCGAACTGACAACATTTCCAATTACAGAACAAAGCCAAGCACTAATTAGAAACAGTGCAAGCCTAACAGGTTCTGATTCTGGATTGGATTATAGTTCTTCAACGGAAACATCAGGGCAAACAACAGGTGGAGAGTTACTAGTTCGAAAAACAGTAACAGACTTAGATAATATAAATTACCGTAAGAACTATACTTTAGAATTAGATTCAGATGGAAATCCAAAACATAAAGAATTTAACTATAAGATAGATTTAATCCCACAAGTGGATTATCGTAATGTTAAGATATTACCTTTAACTGATGTATTACCAGA
>CAZGUI010000226.1:0-1711 GCA_964528875.1 uncultured Bacteroides sp.
TATCCGGGCTTACCGTGGCATGCAGTGTTGTTCCCGGTGATGTGACGGGGAAAAATGAACCTTTTGTAGTGTATTTTAAGGAGGACGGATTATATTATTCTCATTTAGGTACTGGGGAAGAAATCAAAATTCATGACGGAGACAGTTTTGAATATCCCCTCGTTTCAAAATCAGGGAATTATATAGCTTACACTCAAAACGGCAGTTTGTATATATATGATATAGAAAATGGTGAATATGAAAAGATAGCGGACGAAATTAATCATTATTATATTGCTTATGATTGGATTGATGACGAAAATATAATATATGCTACTAAAAACTCAGGTTTCGCAACATTTAATATATTAACCGGGGAAACAAAAGAACATTCGGATGAACATTATTATGACAGTTTTAAGGCATCCGATAAAAACATTATTTATGGAAGAAGAGAAAGTAGATGGAGCACGGAAGAAGGAGATTTTGCCGCTAGTGACGGTATTGTAAGGATAGACCTAAATGAATATGATCCTGAAAACAAAACATTTTTAACAGATATGATAATAGAGGCCCGGAAGTTCACAGATGAGATGATAGGAACCAATCCTATTGTATGGAACATAACGGGAGACGGAAGGTATGTTTATATTATGGAAAAACCGGCATCGGGCTCGCTAAGCTCAGATATGGTAGGTATAGGGATATATGATGTTGAGGAAAAGACACATACGGAGCTTACGGATATATCGACATTGAGTTATAAAAATCATCTGGCTATAAATCCGAGCAATAACAATTTAATTGGGCTGATAGAAGGCGCCGGCAGGGAAATAATTGTGAATAAAGAGGTTATTTTGTTAAATATCAATGAGGATAAAACATATGAAGCTGTTAATTTCATGGATAAGGATCTGGTTGCCATGACCCCAAGCTTTACACCGGACGGCGAAAAATTATTGTACTCAGCAACTAAAAGCCTTGAGGGTATTTCAATAATTAATTTGAATGATATATATGGCAATATATATGCCGATGTATATGATGTTTGGGAAAATCAACCACATAATATTTATGAATATGATTTAAAAACATCGGAGGTTAAAAAGGTAACAGACGGGGAGTACTTTGATTTTATGCCTATGAGTATCTCCAGGGATGAAATATTATTTATCAGATATAAAGGTAATGATCATTATAGCTTAATAAAGCTAGTTAATGGGGAAGAAAATATAATAGTAGATGATATAATTTTCAGCGGCGGCAGTGATAATTATGTCTTTGGTTATTATGGACATATACATACGGAAAAAGGAATGGATGTATTCCTTAATAAATAAAGAGATTAACACGGGATTAACATGGGGACACCCTGGCAAGTGGCAAGGGGATGTTTTGTTTGCCATCTTTTTTGTCTCATCAGTGGGTGGCAAGAGAACCAAAGGCCAAGGGGTCAGGTTGTGCGCCAAGATAAGGGCGTATTATATAGTGGGCGGGAATCCCACTGAGTAAGGTTTAGCAGACCACTCATAGCGAGTCTTGGACATCATCGGGCGACCTATGATGTTAAGCGTAGACAGTTAGGTAGTAGGCGGTAAGCGTAAGTTGAAGGGATTGAGCCCCGAAATCCCAGTCAGGAAGGTTGATACTGTGACCTGAGTAGAAAACAACATCGGTATGTTCGCTAAGCGAGAATATATCGGCTTCCTCGGGGTCGGAGACCACCGCATGC
>CAZGUI010000227.1:0-1699 GCA_964528875.1 uncultured Bacteroides sp.
AAAGTTCTATCAACTCCGAAGGATTCTTGAAGACATTTGGGAGTTTATCGAGCAACTACAATATGATGAACAGTCTGAGGAAGAACAGAAAGTATCTTTAGCATACTTAGAATCTGAATGCTTGACAGTTAAAGACTACTTCTGATAGTAGGTATATATAAAAAAGGAGCTATTGCTCCTTTTCTTCATCTTGTACATATCCAACTCTTTTTCGAGGCTTATTATCTAATTCTTTTTGAGAAGCTAATTCAGTCAGAGCTTCATAAATATCACTAAACTGGACATTAGTTTCGATCATAAATTCGTCTAATTTACGATTAAGCTCAGCATATCCTAAAGAATATTGACGCAAAGTAACAAATGCTCTCATTATAGATATGTTTACTTGTATCGCTTTTTTACTTTTTAATACTGAAGATAACATGGCTACTCCTAGTTCTGGAAAAGCCATAATAAAAGAGGAGCCAACATTATAGCCAGGGGGTATCACATTTTGTGATACCCCTAATTCTATCGCAGCATCGCTCTCTTCACGAGTTAATTCGAACATGAAATCTGGTGCTGGAAATCTATCAATGTTACGCTTAACTGCTTGTTTTAAAACTCTGTTTTCAACTTCGTAGAGCTTAGCTAAGTCATAATCCAACATAACTCGCACTCCTCTTATCTCATAAATTCTATTTTGTATTATTTGTAACTCCATATAATTATTGATTTACAGCTTGATTAATACCCATTCCTTTAAGTTTTTCCGAAAGAATATCCATATCATTACTCACTTTCTCATTAGTAATACGAGCATAAATTTGTGTGGTTCTAATGTTTGTGTGTCCAAGCATCTTGGATACAGATTCAATAGGAACTCCTTGAGATAATGTGATAGTGGTCGAGAATGTATGCCTTGCCATGTGAAATGTTAAATTCTTCTTTACGTTACACAAATCAGCAATTTCCTTGAGGTACGAATTTAGTTTCTGATTACTTGGAACGGGTAGGAGCTTGTCGCCAGTTAGCTTGTCTTCATACTTCTTCAGTATGGCTAAAGGCACATCCAGCAAGGGCACATTGGTGCTAATATTTGTCTTTTGTCGCTTAGTCATTATCCAAGGTTTGCCATCGAAAGATTCTCGGATATGTTCTTTGCGAAGTTTCTGAACATCTATATATGCCAATCCCGTAAAACACGCAAAAATGAAGATATCTCTCACGTGTTCTAGTCGCTCAATCTCGAATTCTTTAGCCATTATAGCCTCTAATTCGTATTGAGTAAGATAACCTCTGTCTGTCTTTTTAAATTGAATCTTATAGCTTGCAAATGGGTCAGCATTCAATAATCCATTATTTTTTGCAAGAAGAATAATTTTCTTGAAGAGTCGCATGTATTTGGCGGCTGTATTAGCACTGCATTTGCCAATAGTTCGCATATAGGTTTCAAAGTCGAGAATAAACATATTGTTCACCTCTTTAATATTGATATCCGAAATTTTATACTTGAAGGTCATAAATTCGTGTAGTCGCCTGCGAGTGAGTTCGTATTTTTCCACAGTATCGGCTACCAAACCATTTCCAATTAGATTGCGTGCATCTTCATTATGCTTGTCAAATAAATTGAGAAGAGTTTCAAAACTATCATCCAAACCAAGGAAAGAGTTCTTGATTATTTCTGAGGTAACTTGTTTGCCTCGTTCTTGAAGATCTC
>CAZGUI010000228.1:0-1663 GCA_964528875.1 uncultured Bacteroides sp.
TTTTTATGCCCTAATAATTTTGAAACGGTGTAAATGTCTGTGCCTAAAGTCAACTGAAGCGTAGCGTAAGTATGACGAGCACAGTGGAATGTGATGTGCTTATTGATGCCTGCATCAATTAACCAATCCTTTAAGTAGGTTTTGTTCCAGTTGCCATATTTAAGCCCTGTAAATACTCTTTCCTTTGGTTCTTTTTGTTCGCCCAATAATTCCCTTGCTTCTTCGGCAATAGGTAAAGTTTCAGCTCCGTTGGTTTTTTGTTGACGAAAACGGATGAAGTAGCCTAAATTATCAGAGTGCTGAATTTCTGACCATTTTAGTTTCTCAATATCCGACCATCTTAAACCAGTCAAACAAGAAAAAATGAACATACGCTTTAGCGTTTCATTTCGGCAATGGGTGTTGGCTAATTTCTGTAATTCTTCAAGGGTTAAAAATTCACGTTCTACATCATCCTGCGGAAATGGCTCTACTTGCTCCGCAGGATTGAATTTGATTAAGCCCTCTTTTAAAGCCTGTTTGAGTGCAGCTCTCAATTTGTTGAAATAGCTGTATTTTGTATTGAGTGAAATGCCGTCTCCTGTTTTGGTTTTGGCTTCATAGTCCAGGTAATCTTTGAACCCTTCAACCCATTCTTTATCTAAACGCTCAAAGGTTACATCTTTAGGATTGTAGGCTTTTATCAGAATACGGACAGCATTCCAATTGCCATAATTACCCAAACTGGCTTTTTTCTTTTCAGTAAGTGCATCAAAAAACTCAAAAAAACTGCCTTTCAATTTCTCTTTATCTCGGAAACCGTAAATGCTGTTTTGAACTTCTAAATGTCTTTTGCTTCGGATGCTCTCCGCCAATTCAAGGATTTTTTTGTTCTCGTCCTTTTGGGCTTTTGTCAAACTTCCTTTGTCGGGTTCGGGTGTGAGATATAAACCTAAATGCTCATACTCTCGTTTTCCTTGGTCGTAGTAGTCAAGGTAGAGGGTAATCTTGTTACCCTTTTTGCGTTGTCTTAATGTTATTTTCATTGCTCATCAGTTAAAAAGATTATCAATTTCGGAACGTGGTATAATGGTTCTTCTGCCCAGCTTACCTGCTTTTATTTCTTCTCTTTGAATCATTCGTTGAATTGTCCATCTGCTTGCACCTAATAAAATGGCAGCTTCTTGAACGCTTAAAAACTCCTTATCTCTAAGATTGATAAAATTGCCTGTTTGAATTGGCAGGCTTTGCAGACTTTGCAAGTTTTCGGAATTTGCAGAAGTAACAGATTTGATTTGCTCCTTTAGAGTAGCTTGTACTTTTTCCTCTCTCTTGATTTGCTTGTAGTGTCGGGAATTACAAGTTTTCGAGCAATACCGTGTTGTTGTGGTTTGGGCAACAAATGCCTGACCACAATATTGACAGAATTTCGGAATTTTAATATTACTACTCATTTGGTGCTTATTAGTGCCTGATGTTGCTCGGTGGTGCTGTTTGGTGCATCATTTCACCAGTACCTTTCAATTTGTGCCTTTGGGCAACAAATTTGTTGTTTGAGCAACAACTGGGCAACAAAAATAAGCAATAAAGTGCAATTGGGCAACAAATAAGGGAAGAAAGTGAACCTATAAACCTAACAATAGTAGGCAGTTAGCAAATAAAAGAAGGGCAACTACTTTCCGAT
>CAZGUI010000229.1:0-1648 GCA_964528875.1 uncultured Bacteroides sp.
TCTTTCAATGAACGATAAAATTGTTGCGAAAGAATGGGTTGCAATGTTTCATTAATCAAGGTAGACTTACCACTACCGGAAACCCCTGTAACACAAATCAACTGACCTAGAGGAAATTCTACATCTATATTCTTAAGATTATTTCCTTTAGCACCACGAATCCAAAGTGAGTGCCCCTCCCCTTTTCTGCGTTCTGTAGGGACTTCTATCCTACGACTACCATTTAAATATTTAGATGTTAATGTTTGGGTTTGAATCATCTGTTCCGGTGTTCCCGCAAAAACAATTTCACCACCCAAGCGTCCTGCTTTAGGACCTAAATCAATGATATAATCAGCTGCCAGCATCATATCTTTATCGTGTTCCACCACAATTACTGTATTCCCTAAATCTCTGAGTTTCTTTAAAGAGTCTATTAATCGTACATTATCCCGTTGATGCAATCCAATACTTGGCTCATCTAAAATATATAAGACATTAACCAATTGTGATCCGATTTGGGTAGCTAAACGAATACGTTGACTCTCTCCTCCTGAAAGAGTCATTGAAGGACGACTCAAAGAAAGATATTCTAAACCCACATCAAGTAAAAAACGCAAACGAGTTTTTATCTCCTTCAAGATCTCTGTGGCAATTTTTCGTTGTCGATCAGATAAATATTGATCCACATTATTTAACCATTCATAAAGCTCGGAGATATCTAAAGCAGCAAGTTCACTAATATTCTTATCGTGAATTCTGAAATGTAAAGCCTCTTTATTTAGTTTCTGTCCATTACATTCTGGACATACCACTGTTTTGGAGAACTGTTCAGCCCACCGTTGAGCATGAGCAGAAGTATCTTTCTCCTGCATCATTTTAATATAATAGATAACTCCTTCAAATGTGGTATAAAAGTCAGATGAGGTACCTATTTTAGATGCACGAATACGAATTCGTTCTTCACTTCCGTAAAGAATTTCATCAATGACCTCTTCATCTAAATCATTTAAAGAAGTTTTCAGGTCAACCCCATACTTATCTAATAAAGCTTCAATTTGCCAAAAGATGGTGCTGTTTTTATATTTTCCCAAAGGAACAATACCTCCATCGTAAACCGATTTTTTCCGATCAGGAATTACCTTATCAATATCTATATGACTAACTACACCTAATCCTTTACATTTTTTACAAGCTCCCTGTGGAGAATTAAACGAGAAATTATGAGGAGCAGGTTCTCTATACGATAATCCTGAAATGGGCGACATTAACTGTTTACTGAAATGACGCACCTCGTGAGTATCTCCATCTAAAATCATTAACAGGCCGTCTCCTTGTTTCATTGCAGTAGACACACTGTCTCGCAAACGCTTATCGTCTTGTCCTGAAACCTCTAATTTATCAATAACAATCTCTACATCATGATTTTTATAACGTTCCAATTTCATCCCTCTACGAATCTCTTGAACTTCTCCATCCACTCGTACTTGAAGATATCCTTTTCTTCTTATTTGATCAAAAAGTTCCTGGTAATGTCCTTTTCGATTTCGCACCACAGGAGCTAATATATAGATGCGTTTACCTACATAAGCATCTAGAATTAACTCCAATATTTGTTCTTCGGTATATTTCACCATTTTCTCCCCTGAAATATAAGAATAGGCCTCTC
>CAZGUI010000230.1:0-1637 GCA_964528875.1 uncultured Bacteroides sp.
TAATAATAGTTTATATTTTAAGAAAATTAGAAAATAGAAACAAGAATAGATTGCGAGATCAGTTTACTTTAATAGTAAATAATGAAGCAAAAATGCAAAAGAATATGTAAGTGGTATAGTTGTTGTTATAGAATAAGTGAATGGTAGAAAAGATAATGAAGGAGCATCTTAATGACAGAAAAGATAAATAGTGCTGATTTAGGCTTTGAAAAAGAAATATTTAAAGCTGCAGACAAGTTAAGAGGCAATATCGATGCGGCTGAATATAAAAACGTAGTTTTAGGTTTGATCTTTTTGAAATACATTTCGGATTCATTTGAAGAACTATATCAAAAATTGGTAGATGAAGGGGATGGATTTGAAGAAGATCGAGATGAATATTTAGCGGAGAATGTCTTTTTTGTTCCAGAAGAAGCTCGTTGGGATTATATCGCAAAGAATGCAAAAGAAGCAGAAATTGGTCTGATTATAGATAAGGCCATGACGGCTATTGAAGAAGAGAATGTTCGTTTATTAGGAGTTTTACCAAAGAATTATGCACGCCCTGAACTAGACAAAAGAAGATTAGGTGAAGTGGTCGATTTATTCAATAATATAAGACTGAAAGAACATGGCGATTTAAAAGATATTTTGGGTAAAACTTATGAATACGCTATTGCTCAATTTGCTGAACTTGAAGGTAAAAGAGCAGGAGAATTCTATACGCCTTCTAGTATTGTTAGAACTTTAGTTGAAATTTTACAGCCCTATGAAGGTAGAGTGTATGACCCTTGTTGTGGTGCAGGTGGCATGTTTGTCCAATCGGCAAAATTTATAGAAAGACATCAAGGCAGAACAGATAAGCTTTCAATTTTTGGCCAAGAATCGAATCCAAATACTTGGAAATTAGCAAAAATGAACTTAGCAATTCATGGATTAGATGGTAATCTTGCGCAGGGAGCAGCGGACACCTTTTTTAATGATCAACATAAAAGCATTAGAGTTGATTTTATTTTAGCGAATCCCCCCTTTAATATGAGCGATTGGGGCGGCGATAAATTAGAAGAAGATAAGCGCTGGAAATATGGAATCCCACCACAAGGTAATGCCAACTATGCTTGGATGCAGCATATGATTTATCATCTATCACCAAAAGGAAAACTAGGTCTTGTTTTAGCTAATGGTTCTTTATCAGCAGGTGGACAAGAAGGAAATATCAGAGAAGCAATTATCAAAGATGATTTAGTAGAAGCTGTTATTTCAATGCCAGATAAGCTTTTTTATTCGACTGGTATTCCAGTCTCTTTATGGATTATTAATAAAAGTAAAAAACAAGAAGGCAAAACTGTTTTTATAGATGCTAGATCCTTAGGAACGATGGTTAGTAGAGCACATAGAGAATTAAGCATAAAAGACATCGATGAAATTTCCACGACCTATCATAAATTTACAACTGGGGAAAATGTTGAAAATTTAGGTTGTTCTCATGTCGCAGATCTTAAAGAAATAGAAGATAACAATTTTGTCCTAACTCCAGGAAGATATGTCGGAATGGAAGAAGCAGAAGATGATGGCATTCCATTTGAAGAAAAAATGGAAAACCTAACATCAGAACTTAGCGAACTCTTAAATGAATCTCATCGGCTTGAAGAAGAGAT
>CAZGUI010000231.1:0-1635 GCA_964528875.1 uncultured Bacteroides sp.
TTTATTTAATTCGTAATTCGTATAAAATTTTATGTGTTATGCTGCTAAAAGTACATTAGAATTATAAGCCTTACAATGCTCCTCAGATGTCCTTAAGACAAACGGTCTGTTATCTCTTAACACAGCAAAAATTATGTTGGATATTTTATGCATAACAGCTCCAAGGGCTACCATTTTAGGTTTAGATTGTTTCTTTTTATCATAGTAATCCTTCAATACAGGGTTAACTGCCTGGCCATTGTTTGAGGTACTTACTGAAACCAAGGCTATGTTAAACAATACTTTCCGAGCAATTCGAGAACCTCGTTTGGACATTGGCACTTTAGTGCCCTTAAAATTTCCGGACTCATTAACTTTAGGATCCAGGCCGAAATATGCAAACAATTGTTTGGGCTTGGTAAATGCTGAAAAATCACCAATTTCGCACATTAATGCGACAGCTGAAATAAGGCCTATTCCGTTGATTGAATCAAGTAAATGAATTTGTTTAATAAAATTATGATCCTCATGCTTTGCTATATATTCGTTAATATCCTGAAGTATTGATTCAATTTTTGCATTGTAAAGTTCAATAAAATCAATGTTTGTTTGAATGAGTTTAAATGCTGATCCTAGGAACTTGCCATAATATTTGGCAAGGTTGACAGCTTCGATTAGCTTGTCATACTTTTCAAGGGCAAACTTCAGCCCCCTACGGGAGGTTGAAACAATCAATTTAACAACATCAATCTTTGGAGCCAACGATATTTCTTCCGGGGTTTTGTATGTTTTAAGTATTTCAAGGGATGTTTTGGCAGTAATTTTTGAAAACACACTACAATAACCGGGAAATACAGTCCTAAGCTCCTTATGAAGCTTGTTAACATAAATCGTTTTGTTGTCGGTAAGGCTATAATATTCTCTGACCAAAAGCCTGAGATTAAGAACAATATCGGATGGAATTAAAGAAACATCTAAATCATAAGTAAAACCTGTTTTAGCAATACGTACGGAATCAAATTTATCATTTTTGACTTTCCTTATCCCGGAATTTCTGCTACAATTGGTGATAAGAGGATTGAGGACAAAAACCTCAAACCCTGATTCTTTTAGATAGCAGAAGAGTGGGAAATGGTAGATTCCCGTGGATTCTAAGAAGATGCGAGCCTTCATAGAACTAGACTCTTCTGCTTTTCTAATTCTTAGAATGGCTTGCTCAAGGGAATCAAGGCTGTTATGACAGATTTTAAACGGTTTGCCAACAGGTTTGTGATCAGGAGTAAGAATAGACATCCAGCTAAAATCAGCACCCACATCTACTCCTATGCTGATAAAATCAAATGGATACATAGATTGTTTCTCCTTTCTTTAAAATAGTGACATAAGAGTATCCATTTAAACAGTGCAACACAACCTAGCATGTGACTCGGGTATACCGAAATCCGGTCCCAACCAGCCAACTCATATATCTGCACTGAATGGAGTAATTGTCTGCCTTGCAGGTATAAAAACCAACAAAAAGTTTTTCCCTGGGGGACGCACATTTATCCTCTTATTCAAATATAGAATACAGGACAAGTCGACTGGTGTCTATACCGGATTTCAAGCATTTAGATAGCTAGCCAAGCAGCCACGGGGTTATTTATTTCTATAGCT
>CAZGUI010000232.1:0-1612 GCA_964528875.1 uncultured Bacteroides sp.
ACGATTTAGATAGCAAAGAGAACACAAACCGTTTTTTTGCAGGAATACCCAATGTGCCTAAGAAAAAGAAAAGTGGAATGTCTATTTACCTGCTCTTTTTGCAACACATTATCCATACATTAAAACCTAACGGGAAAGCTGCTGTGGTAGTACCAACAGGATTCATCACAGCCCAAAGTGGAATAGACAAGAGGGTAAGACAGCGTTTGATTGACAAAAAAATGCTTGCAGGAGTGGTGAGTATGCCGAGCAATATTTTTGCTGCTACAGGAACGAATGTTTCTGTTTTATTTATCGACAAAACCAACAAAGAAGGTGTGGTGCTAATAGATGCATCCAATTTGGGAGAGACAGTGAAAGAGGGAAAAAACCAAAAAACAGTTTTAACGCCTGCCGAAGAAAAGCAAATTATTGACACCTTCAACCAAAAGAAAGTGGTGGATGACTTCTCTGTAGTAGTTAGTTATGATGAGATAAAAGAAAAAAATTACTCATTAAGTGCTGGGCAATACTTTGAGGTGAAAATAGAGTATGTGGATATTACACATGAAGAGTTTACTGCAAAGATGAGTGACTTTGAGGGAGCGTTAGATAATCTTTTCAAGAAAAGTGGAAACTTGGAAGAGGCGATTATAAAGAATATAAAAGGATTAAAGCTATGAACAAATTTCGACTTGAAAGGCTAACCAGTCTTGTGTATAGGGTTAAAGTTGGATTTGTAGGGTCAATAAATGATTTTTATTGTTCTCCAGATGTAGGTGTACCAATAATAAGAACAACTGATATTGATGATATTGATTTAAAAAAGTTGAAATATGTAACAAAAGAATTTCACTTGAAAAATAAAAAGTCACAGCTTAATAAAGGTGATCTTATAATAGCAAGACATGGTAACAATGGAAATGCTGTAGTTTACAATCTTGATAAAGAAGCTCAGGTTTTAAATGCTGTAATAATTGAACCAGATAATTCAAAAATCAATTCCGAACTTTTGAAAATATTCTTTGATAGTCCGTATGTTAAGAAACAAATTTTAGGGTGTATTAAAGGGTCGGTTCAAGGCGTGATAAATACAAAACATATTTCAGATTTAATGTTCAACTTCAACGATGATATTAATTATGATTATGTTGCAAGAACTATTAATAATATAGATAAAAAAATAGAACTCAACAACCAAATCAACCAAGAATTAGAAGCCATGGCAAAATTGCTTTACGACTATTGGTTTGTACAATTTGACTTTCCCAACGAAGAAGGTAAACCTTATAAATCGTCGGGTGGCAAAATGGTTTATAATGAGGATGTGAAGAGGGAAGTACCGGAGGGGTGGAGTGTGAAAGCTATATGTGAATGGATTGAAAAGGATAAAAGTGGCGATTGGGGTAAAGAATCAGAACAAGGAAATTACATTGAAAAAGTCTTCTGTATTAGAGGTGCTGATATTAACGGCTTAAATGGTAACGGAGAGGTAAACGCACCAGAACGTTTTATATTAGAAAAAAACAGGCACAAGCTTTTAGAAAGTGGGGATTTGATAATAGAAATATCAGGAGGTAGTCCAACACAGTCAACTGGTAGAATGGCATTCATTACACAAGAAACTTTAGAA
>CAZGUI010000233.1:0-1597 GCA_964528875.1 uncultured Bacteroides sp.
GGTCCACCCCTACGCTCCTGAAATCATTAATATTCTTGAAGAAAATGAATGGTATACCTCTGATACTGTCTCTTACATGTTAAAGCAAAGGTAGATACCCGAGGAGTCACAGAAATGTGGCTTTTTTACCTTGCTTAAATCAATTAAAATATTCTAACGATGAACCGGGTAAAGGATTTTATACCTTATTGTTAAAAAGCTACAATGGATTAAAATTAATTAATAGGTAACTGGTTGAGGAGAAATTTAATACTATTTATCTAAGGGATTGAGGGAATAATATGGACATAAAAACAATCTTAATTCTGATATTATTTTTAACTATTATTTTTCACCAAATCAGATGTATAAGAAATTTAATAATACCGACTACAAAGAGAACCGGTGAAATTACAGTTGCCGTAATGGGTGCTATTGTATTGCTTGGGATTACTTATATTTATGCTGATGTATGGGTTCATTATATAGTAGGAATTTTAGCATCGGGAATCATCATACTCGCTTTATATAAAAATGGTATAACTCTAAAAGGGTTCAGCTGTCAAGGTTCACAAATAGGACATATTGCTTTCATCCCTTGGGACAAGATAAAAAGGGTACAGATAAGCCGGAAAAAATATGTTGTGGTATCTTTTTCGGGGCGTGGTCATGATAAACTGTATTTTAATAAAGGAGATTATGATAAGGTTGTCGATATATTAGAAAAGAATCTATCTCCGGAAGTGATCGAAATAAAATAGTTGAGATATATTTTTTATAGAAAGGAAAGCATGGAAACAGAATTGTTGTTTCCTGCTTTCTTACGTTACTTTCATGGCGTATTTTCGGTTATGATGAAGGATTGTTGAATCTAAGGAGAGATAATTACAGTTATGATGAAAAATATGACAGTTTATGATATTATAATCTTAAAACTATATTATGTAATTGTTATTATTTTAGCAACGGAACATTTAATTTTAATTATTGAATAATTTTTGATGAAAATTTTAAAATGGAGTTGCAAATATAACTTATAGGTTATATAATATTGTTAAAGGGAGATACTAAATTGTGAACAGGAGAAAAGCGATTACTAATGTTCTTTATCCTTTTAGTTCAGAATATCCAACTAATTATATAAGAACTTATTATACCTTAAATAATGAATTGGAAAGTATAATTGAGGGCAGCGGATATAAAAAAGTTTTTTTAAAAAAATATCAAAAGAGTCTAGTGTTTTTAGAAAAACTAAAAATAAGGTGTGTAGTTCACAGCAATTTATTTGAAAAATTGCTCGAAGAGAACGGTCTTTATAGCATTAGACTGTTTGGAGAGAAAAATATAAGAATTTTATTTTCATTTGTCACAATTAACGGGGAAGCTAAGGTAATTTTGCTTAATGTTTTTGAGGAAAAAAGCAAATCTGATTATGAAATAGGCAAAAGGATTGCTAGAGAGAGGAAAAAAGAAATAATAGATCTTTTTAATGATGGGGAGTGAAAAATATGTTAATAGATGATATCTTAAAAAATCCTTGGGACATTTTTGATGATATTGATGAGGAGACAAAGCAAGAATTTGAATTATCCGATATACTTGTTGACATCGCATGCAA
>CAZGUI010000234.1:0-1595 GCA_964528875.1 uncultured Bacteroides sp.
GGCTACACAAAATAACTCAAAATCATCAAGATAAATGCAGGATGATTAACAAGGGTGCTCGGTATCATCCGGATTACATAAAACAACCCAAAATTGTCAAAGCGAATGCAAGATGACTAACGAGGGAGGAGCAGAATGGACAAATATAAATTAATCGTACAGACGAATCCAAAATCACCCATATCGGAAGCCTACAGAACACTCCGTACAAATATTCAATTCTCAAGCTTGGACAATCCTATAAAAACTATCGTGGTTACCAGTACCTGTCCTGGCGAAGGCAAAACTACTTCCGTTACAAACCTGGCAATTACCATGGCACATTCCGGGTCAAGAGTGCTTTTGATAGACGGAGATTTGAGAAAACCGGAGCTTAATAAGATATTCATATCATCCAATCAGGTAGGCCTAACCAATATTTTGGTGAGTGAGCTGGATTATAAGGAAAGAGTCGTGCAGACATATGTAGAGGGACTGGAAATTTTACCCGTGGGGGTTATCCCTCCGAACCCGTCGGAATTATTGGCATCCAACAAAATGAAACAACTCTTGGAGGAGGTAAAACGAGACTATGATTTTGTGCTTATAGATACCCCACCTGTCGGGCTGGTGACGGATGCTTCCATTCTATCGGCCATAGTCGACGGTACCATATTGGTCTGTGCATCGGGGCAAACATCCATAGAGGAAATCGAGAGAGCCAAGGAATTGTTAAAGAATGTAAATGCCAATATCATCGGTGTCATTCTAAACAAAATTCCGTTAAATCGGGGAGGCTATTCACAATATTATTACTATCGCAGCTATGAAGAGGGCAATCCAAAGAGGACTAAAAGAAGAGGAAAAGCCAATGGTAGATTTGCATAGCCATATTTTACCCAACATTGATGACGGTTCTGAAAATATGGAAGAGACCTTGGAGATGGGCAGGATAGCAGAGGCGGAAGGCTTCAGCAAAGTAATAGCCACACCCCATTATATAGAGGGAGAATTTGCACCGGACAGAGAACAATTTCTGAACATCATAAAAGAGGTCAACAGGCACTTTGTAGAAAATGAAATCAATATAGAAGTTTTACCGGGGCTGGAAGTTTATATTACACCTGATATACCTTCCAAACTCAAAAAAGGAGAGCTCTTCACCTTAAATAACACTCCTTATATTTTAATAGAATTCCCCATGTTCAATATCCCGGTGTATACTGAGGATATTCTTTATGAGATAAGGCTGCTGGGCTACAAACCTGTGATAGCCCATCCGGAACGTTATGGAAAAGTGATAGATGCTCCGAATTACTTAAGAGGTTTGATTGAGCAGGGCAATTACGTCCAGATAAACAGTCTGAGCGTAATAGGAATATTGGGAGAAGGGGCAAAAAAAACAGCGGAGATTTTGCTGAAACATAGAATGGTTCATTTTATAGGCACGGATGCACACTCCTCGGGAATCAGATCACCCAGAATAAAAGAGGCACTGGAACAGATGCGCCAATGGGTAGGCAGCGAATATGTCGAAGAGATAATCAACAATGGCAGGGCCCTTATCAGGGGAGAAGAAATCCCTATATCACAACCCTTGACTTATGAACCCAAGA
>CAZGUI010000235.1:0-1591 GCA_964528875.1 uncultured Bacteroides sp.
CTTCTAGTCCTTCGTACTGAGGTGTAAAAAAACATTCTGTAGCAGTATTAACAATTAACATTACCTTACCTTTGTATTGCTCTAATACAATAACATTGTTATTAATATCTTCTACCCTGATTTGATATAAGCTCATAATTACCTCCATTTTTTTAAAAACGTATTGTAAAGTTAAATGAAAGTTGAGAACCTCTCAAGCATTGTACTACAATGCTTGAGAGGTTCTCGTGATGAAATCATATCAGATTGTATGCCCAAAATGCAACAACTTTCAAAACTTTTATCGTTATGGCAAAGATAATTTAGGCTATCAAAAGTATCAATGCCGATGTTGTAACCACCAGTTTGCACCTGACAGACCGAGCGTAGCGAGGGATGGAGAGGTGCAAACTGGTGGGCGGCGCCGAAGATCATATCCCTCTTGTCCCAGATGTGGTAAAGCCAGCTTTATTCATCACAATTATGATTACTACACAAATTACCGTTGCTGTGATAAAAAGTGTAACCATTCATTCTTTGTGAAGTAGGCCGCCGCTTTTTTTAATATTGCATTCTCTTCCTCAAGTTCCCGATTCAGCTTTTTTAACCGCTGCAACTCTCGTTCCGCATCCGTCGGATGAAGGGCATTCTTGATGCCTCGGGAAGGATTTGCCTTGTATTTACGGACCCAGCCAGACAGGGTGGTTCCAGCAATCCCCAGTTCATCGGCCACTTTGTTTTGGCTGATTTTACCGTCCAAGACCATCTTAATCGCCTCGGATTTGAATTCATCTGAATATCTCGTGGTACTCATTTCGTATACTCCTCAAACTTTGTCTTGTCTAATAGTATGCGAAAACATTCAGTCCATCAAATGGGGTGTGGGGCATCGGATCTCAAGCTTCCTCATGAGGCGCTCGATGCGCTTGTGATTGACCTCGCTGCCTTTGAAGTTACGCTCCTTCAGGGGTTTCTTCAAAATAGCTTTCTTGATCTTTTTCCCGCCGTACACGCCGTTCGACGCTTCGAAGACTGCCTTAATATCCTTCTCTAATGCTTTGTTTTGTGTAGTTCTGGGGGTATCTGGTCTATTGATCCATGCGTGATAGCCACTCTTGGAGACCTCGAGTACCTTACACATCTTCGCGATAGTAAATTCAGCTTTGTGGGCCCGGATAAATTCGAATCGAGCTATTTTTGATTCTTCGCGAAGTAGGCCGCCGCTTTTTTTAATATTGCATTCTCTTCCTCAAGTTCCCGATTCAGCTTTTTTAACCGCTGCAACTCTCGTTCCGCATCCGTCGGATGAAGGGCATTCTTGATGCCTCGGGAAGGATTTGCCTTGTATTTACGGACCCAGCCAGACAGGGTGGTTCCAGCAATCCCCAGTTCATCGGCCACTTTGTTTTGGCTGATTTTACCGTCCAAGACCATCTTAATCGCCTCGGATTTGAATTCATCTGAATATCTCGTGGTACTCATTTCGTATACTCCTCAAACTTTGTCTTGTCTAATAGTATGCGAAAACATTCAGTCCATCAAATGGGGTGTGGGGCAAAATTCATGCGAGCAGGGATAATGGACGATGGTATGTTTAAAGAAAGCCAAAAAG
>CAZGUI010000236.1:0-1576 GCA_964528875.1 uncultured Bacteroides sp.
ATAAAGACAATATATATGACGATTAAGAAAAGGGATGCCATTACTTTTTCACCTCGTTTTTTAGACAATCATCTGATTCTACCATAAGTTAGGGCAGTTAGCTTTTTCATTATTAATTAGTAAAAATCTTACATAAAATAATCACAAATAAAATAATGCTATAATCCTAATATGAATATAGAATTAAAAGAAATTAATAAAAATAATACATTAAAATACCTTGTTTATAGAGGTGGTGAAATACCAGATGAATTTGAAAATCTGATTGATGACTGCATCAAATATATAAGGGAAAACTATATAGGTAAATATACGTATAAAGTTTTTGCCAAAGAAGATCAGTCTTTACAATTAGTGTGCATTGGTAATGATATTATGAATCTTTTAAAGACTTCTACAGATGTGATTTTAATGGCTGTGACCTTAGGTCAAGAAATAGAAAAGTATATTAATAAATCATCTTATACAGATTTAACAAAATCAGTTGTCATGGATGCTGTTGCTAGTGCAGCTATAGAGTCCTTAGCAAATGATATCAATCAAAAGCTGGCTGAAGAATATAAACCCAGATTTCTTACGGATAGATTTTCGCCAGGCTATGGAGATATGCCTATAAGCGTACAAAGGAATTTTTTAAATTTATTGAATGCCAAAAAGCTGATTGGCTTAGGAACTTCTTCATCTGGAATAATGCAGCCGAAAAAATCTATTACAGCCATCATAGGAATTTCTGATATAGAACAAAAACATAGACATAGAGGTTGTGAGAATTGTAGACTCTTTAAGGAATGTGATTTTGTAAAAAGAGGCGAGACTTGTGGTTATGAATTTATGTAGACATAAGTCCATTTGTTAGAATAAATTAAACTTTCAAAAGCGAGGTATAATGCATGGGTATGAAGACTAAAGTCGTAATATTAGATGGTGCTATGGGAACCATGCTACAAAAGAGGGGGTTGAAAGCAGGCGAGATTCCTGAACTTATCAATATAAACAACCCTGAAATGATAGTTGATATTCATAAAAAATATATAGAAGCTGGGTCTGAAATAATATATGCAAATACATTTGGTGCAAATCGTAAAAAATTAGCTGGACATAATTTAGACGCTATTGTAAAAGCAGCTTTAAAGAATGCCAGAAAAGCAGCAGAAGGTACAGATACCTTAATAGCCTTAGATATAGGTCCTATAGGTGAATTATTAGAACCGATGGGAACTTTAAAATTTGAAGAAGCCTATGATATTTTTAAAGAAATTATAATAGCAGGCAGAGATTTAGCAGATTTAATTGTTTTTGAAACGATGACAGATCTATATGAATTAAAAGCAGCGGTTCTAGCAGCTAAAGAAAATTCTAATTTAAGTATTTTTACAACCATGACCTTTGAAGCGGATATGCGAACTTTTGCTGGCGTTAACTTAGAGACCTTTGTCAATTTAATAGCTGGACTAGGAGTGAATGCAATTGGATTAAATTGCTCCCTTGGTCCAAAAGAAATGTTCAATTTAACAAAAAAAATAACTAGTATCACAGATATGGATATTATGATTAAACCTAATGCAGGCTTACCAGA
>CAZGUI010000237.1:0-1570 GCA_964528875.1 uncultured Bacteroides sp.
TCCGTCGTTTGGACATAGCAATTTTGAAGAAATCAGAACTGTCATGCCTTGGATTGTAAAATTTACTTTTGAAGGTGACCAGTTAATGGACATGGACTTAGCTAGGTAATATAGAAGAGACTAAAGAAGGAATGAAGCTGGTGTCTGAGTATAGAGGGTTGAACGGTAAGGGGTAGGAGCTGTATTATTAATATGTAATGGGAATTGATGAGTGGTATTTTTGTTTCATTTAGAGGATGGCATAAAAAAATATGATGTTAAGAATTTCGTAAATGAAGAGGTTCTTGCTCTTTGTGAAAGATTATGTAAACACAAATTTGGAGTGTTGAAAAGCATGTTGGAAGGTAATCATTTTTATAAGGATAGGATAAACTATACATATTAATTCAATTATTTGATTTTATCAGATAGTTAAATTGATATTTTATCATCTACCTTAGTACATTCTACGGCGGAAGTAGCAATTCTGATGACGTATTGTGGTTCAAAGGAGAAATAATAGAGCTTGACCACAACAAATAGTGGTTTGAGGAGGAAAATCGGGTCAAAAATCGTCTAAAAACACCGATTTTCACCCTTTTAAATAGTGCATTTGACAGATGACATAGGATAATTAGAGATATTTGAAAGGTAAAGGGGTAAATTTGGTTGATATTATAGTATGCGAATTATATACTGTAGATTAACATTAGTAGAATTATAAACAATAAATAATATATATTCAGGTGATGAAAAGATGATTATAAAAGAAATAAAAGATGAAGAAGAAAAGAAAAAAATATCGACCAGTATCCTAGAATCACTTCCTAATTGGTTTGGGATACAAGAATCTAGACAAGAATATATTAGTGAAAGTAGCAATTTACCGTTTTTCGCAGCATTTGATGAATCAAAGCCATTGGGTTTTATTTCAATAAAAGAAAATAATCAATATACTGCTGAGATTTATGTTATGGGGGTTCTCCCTGATTGTCACAATCAGGGGATTGGAACATCTTTATTTAACAGAGTTTTACAATGGGTTAAAGAAAAAGGATATGAATTCTTACAGGTAAAGACTTTAGATGAATCTCACCCAGACATTTACTATGCCAAGACAAGGAAATTTTATGCATCAGTTGGATTTAAACCCTTAGAATGTTTACCAGAACTATGGGGAGAAGAAAACCCATGTCTTATAATGGTCCAACACATAGTTTAGTATTTATTCAAGTAGAGATTGTTGCAATAAGGGGTTGACAAACATATGATAAAGCTTAAAAATAAGCAATATAAAATAATAGATGCTCATTTACATTTACCATGGCAAGATGAATATTCAACGATTGAAAAGAAACTGGAAAGATTACAAAAAGAGATGAGAGATAATGGTATTGATTATGGTGTTTTAATTGCAGACAGTATTTTAGAAAGTAGTATAGGAAACAATGAAGAGTGTTTAAGTGTGGTAAGTAATGCTAATAATCTATTTTTAGTATTTGGTATTTCACCTCTAGAACACAGGGATGAGGAAAATACATGTTTGAAGTTTTTTCGACGCGTGAAGTCGTTACCTGTTTTTATATATTAA
>CAZGUI010000238.1:0-1553 GCA_964528875.1 uncultured Bacteroides sp.
ACCTCTTGGAATCTTACCAAAGCAAGGGGCTTTAAGACACTGTTTAAATTATTTCCAAAATAACAAAGATTTGCTTACACGTGTAATTGAGACCGAAATTGATGTTTCATATGAAAAGGATGACTACATTATCAATGGCAAGGTTGATCTCTTATTAGGAAAAGATGAAAAACTTGAAGTATTGGATTTTAAAAGCCAGCCCCGTCCTGTGAAGAATGATGCTGTTTTGGAAAAATATCGTTACCAGCTACATGTGTATGCACATATCCTTAAAGAACGCTACCGAAAAGACCCCGAAAGATTATACATTTACTGGACTGCCGAAGAAAACCTTAAAGATGCTTTGATGGAAATTAACTATGATGAAAAATTGGTTGAAGCTGCAGGAAAACATTTTGACTCGGTAGCAAAATGTATTATAAATAAAGATTTTGAAATTAAAACAAAACCCGATAAAACAAAAGTGTGCAAAGAATGTGACTTCAAACACTTTTGCAGATTAGAAACTAAATAAAGTAACTATATGAGCAAAATTGAAATTAAAAAAACCGAACTCGTTTGGCGAGGTAAATACGATAACGAAGGCAAATTAGTATCTGTTGAAAAGCCAGGTCCCTATCCGTTTCAAATTGTTGAAAGCATTAACGAGCCACGTGTTGAAAAAGGCGACTCTGCATCGCAGGGAACCCTGTTTGATATATGGAAAGGCGATGAAGGCAATACCTTTAAAAACGGTTGGAAAAACAAACTAATTTGGGGCGATAATAAATTTGTGATGAGTTCACTTCTTGAAAGATTTGCCGGCAAAATTGACCTCATCTACATTGACCCTCCTTTTGCTACAGGTGCGGATTTCAAAGTTGATATTAATATTGGAGAAGGAGAAAAGGAGATTACTAAAAAGCACTCAATTATTGAAGAAAAGGCGTATAGGGATACTTGGGGTGAAGGATTAAATAGTTTCCTTCCTTGGCTTTATGAGAGAATTCAATTAATGAAAGACCTACTCTCGCCTTCCGGATCAATTTATATTCATTTAGACTATCGAACAGCTTCTCATATCAGATTGATTTCTGATGAAATATTTGGACCTGATAATTTTCAGAGAGAAATAATTTGGAGAATAGGCTGGATTTCTGGATATAAATCAAAGGCAAAGAATTGGATTAGAAATCATGATACTATTCTTTATTATACTAAGGATGTTGAGCATTTTGTCTTCAATAAAGAATATATCCCTTATCCAAAGGGATATACAAGACGTGATGGTAATGTACCTGATGGGGAAGGATATCCTATAGAAGATACTTGGAATTGCAACAATATGGATACTCTAGATTCAATTCAAATAATGAGTTTTAACACAGAAAAGGTAGGATATGACACTCAAAAAAACGAAAACTTATTAGCAAGAATTATTAAGGCTAGTTGTAACGAAGGAGATTTAGTTGCTGATTTCTTTTGTGGAAGTGGAACAACTTGTGCTGTCGCAGAAAAATTAAATCGAAGGTGGATTGGTGTTGATTTAGGCAGATATAGTATTCATACTACAA
>CAZGUI010000239.1:0-1535 GCA_964528875.1 uncultured Bacteroides sp.
GGTAAGTTGTAAAATTAAGTGACGAAAGCAAATAAAATAGCAACTCATGGTAAAATCAATGTATAATGTTTAATAACGACAAAAACATATACAAAGGAGTGTTACCATGAGTCAAACTAATAATACAACAAAAGCAAAGAAATTTAAACACCTAACTTTAAGAGAAAGATATCAAATAGAAATATTATTAAAAGAAAAACATAAACCTATTGAAATAGCAAAGATACTTGGAAAAGGGATAAGAACAATAGAAAGAGAAATAAAAAGAGGAACAGTCCGGCTTCTAAACAGTGACTTAACATACAAAGAAGAATACTGTGCCGATGCAGGACAAAGAATATATGAAGAAAATGCTGCAAATAAAGGTCCCATGTTAAAAATAGGGAAGGACCATAAATTAGTAAAATATATAGAAAAAAAGATAATTAAAGACAAATACTCCCCGGATGCGGTAATAGGTGAAATAAAGGCAAAGAACATGCAATTTGAAGCGAAAATATGCACAAAGACGCTATATAACTACATAGATCGCGAGGATGTATTTTTAAACCTGACAAACAAAGACTTGCCGACCAAAAGGGAAAAAAAGAAAAGGGGCTATAAAAAAGTAAAAATAGCTCACAAAAATTTAAAAGGAACCAGCATAGAAGAAAGGCCGGCGGAAGTAGAAGAAAGAAAAGAATACGGTCACTGGGAGATGGACTGTGTAGTTGGTAAGCGTGAAGGTAAAGGTGCAGTATTGCTTGTATTAAGCGAAAGAAGCCTGCGAGAAGAAATAATAATAAAGATACCAAGAAAAACGCAAGAAGCAGTAATAGCAGCACTTGATAAGTTAGAAATGAAATATAAAGAAGGATTCAGGGAAAAATTTAAAACATTCACAGTAGATAACGGGGTTGAATTCTTGAATCATAAGGGAATAGAAGGATCAAAAATAAACGGAAGTGAAAATAGAGTAAAAGTCTACTACGCCCACCCATATAGCTCATGGGAACGTGGAACAAATGAGAATATAAATAAATTGATAAGACGGTTTATACCAAAAGGGACAGACATAGATGTAGTAAGCGAAGAAAGAATAAAATATATAGAAAACTGGATAAACAACTATCCCAGAAGAATATTTGGTTATAAATCATCAAAAGAAATGGCTGCATAAAAAGATAAATGCCATATAAAAAAGGAAAATAAAAATTGTGGATTTGATGGAAAAATGTTTGTCAGTAAGTATTGCTAAGTTTTATCTTATGGACAAATATGTGGATTAATTATGGAAAACAAGTTTACCACAATTAAACACACAAATTTGCCCACAATCAAAACCAAGCAATACTAAACTTCCAAGCACTTTCCCACAAGCTCCCCAATTACTATGGCGACTATATTTATTTTATATATTTAATCATAAATAATTTCGTGTTTAAAAATCAGCTAAGAAACTTTTGCTTGGAGTGCAAAAATACTAAAAACTCAAACTAAACAAGCATTATACACTTTTACCATAATTTTACCGTCAATTAATGTTGCAATTTATA
>CAZGUI010000240.1:0-1533 GCA_964528875.1 uncultured Bacteroides sp.
TAAATTCGATCTTTATTTTTGTTTATATCCTCTATATCTATGTTCCCACTTTCTATTTGATCAGGGGTGGGTAAGTAGACAAAATCATTTGGCGATAATACAAACAATAATTTTTCTCCCTTTTCATTAGTTGATGGTGCTATAGGTAATCCATTCTTCCAATTCTCCACAGCCATATTAAAGGGGATAGATTCATATGAGCGTTTACTTTCTTCAGACTCGTAAATGGCAAAAAATAAATTAGTTCCTTTAGCGGCTTCTACATATTTCTCTTTTTTATTTCCTCTTACTCCCATATTGTATTTAGCCCCTTTTATTTCACTTATCCGAACACGTTTAATGGGTTGATGGGCTTTACCTTTATTCAGGCTTTCCATATATCCTGGTTTGTTATTTAATATATCAAGCCCATCAGGCGAAAAAGCCTCTTCTGGTTTATCTTTGTAGTTCTCTAGGTGTTTATATAAAATGGCACGAATACCCGAATCTGTAATGGTTTCAATTTTCTTTTTGTTAAAACTTTCATCTAAAGGTTTACGTACAGCAACTATTTGAGTTTTCTCCTCATCATTAGAGAAATAGAAGAGTTCAACCTTGGAGATATCACGTTCATTGAATTGATTCTTGAGTGCTTTAAAGTGTGCTAATATTTGTTTCTTATTATGATTGGTCTCTATCAATTGTTTCACTTGTTTTCGTAAATCTTTATCTACAATATTTAGAGGATTGTCTAGCGCTTTAGATAGTAAAACGGTTTTCTTGAGCTGTAAGTTGACCAGTCCAAAAACTGTGTCCTTGTGTAGAGGTTTACGTATAGCTCTATTGTCTCCTTTAGTTTGTTTTACCTCTTTTTTTACCCCATCAACTATCTTCTGATATCTATTAGTGGCTTTGGTAATTATACGTGTATTTTTCTTAATACTAACTACAATATTTCTTAATTGATGCTCTACATCTTGGGTGAAATTACTATACGGTTTTTCCAAAATCCACTTTCCGTTTTTCCGTTTTTCACCACACAACAATCTTCGCAAGTCTATTCTTGTTTTAGAATCATTGCCTTTAGCCGATTCATTGTTTAAGTAATTAATGTGATTACGAGTGGCACAAGCAATAACAATAGCATCCATTGCATGGTGGCGATGATCCAAGCGTTTTTTACTGTAACCACGAGCAAACTCATCGGGTACAGTTGTTCGAAACTTATTGTCTATCCATTCTCCAAACTCATTACTACCTCTTAGTTCATTCAAACGAATAAATCGGTCTTTAACAAGATTATTCCATACATCATTGATACCCCAGTCTTCCTTAAGTTTAGATGTTATAGCACCTGTTACTGTTATAATGTTTTTGGATACTGATTCTTGCTCGACATCTTCCCGAACAATATTAGATAATATATTGCGGACTACCTTACTAATGTAACGAGTGTCATTCAACTGTCTTTCAATAAAAGAATCAGGAATATCCTCCAGCATTAACTTTTTGCGTTTTACAGCTGAGTTCTTAAAGTTGTGTTTTACAAAATCC
>CAZGUI010000241.1:0-1530 GCA_964528875.1 uncultured Bacteroides sp.
AGAGAAATAAGAAAGTGTTTTTTTAAATACCCCAATTTACAAAAGAGATTGCATCGGTTAATGATACAATCTCTTTTTGCTTATATACTTACTTATCCTCATACTTTTAAACCTGAGGTCTTTTATATCCCGTTCTATACGGACGAGCTAACAACTTTGTTGCCTCTGGATTATTCACGATTGTCATTTTGTTGGAATCCCATTCAACTTTACTATTGGTATAATAAGAAGCCATTGCTAATTGTACAGTTGTAGTTGATTGAAAAGCATCTTCAATAGGGCAAGTAAGTATTTGTTTGTTTTTGGTCATTACTGCTTCAACGAAATTTGAAACATGTTCATCTTGCGCTGCGGGGTTACGCAAATCAAATATTTGTGATTCTCTATTACCTTTTATTTTTAAAACTACTTTGTCATCTGATGCAAATAACGTCCCATTTTCACCATAAAAGTAAATACCATTATTATATTCAGTATTTATATCACCTGTTCCCCAAAGGCGATGCTCCCAAATTACAGGACATTCGTCAAAGTTCATAACAACATTGAGCGTATCTGGTGTGGTGATTTTATCTTTTAATACTTCTATACCACCATTTGCATCAATTGAATTGGGCATTTGAAAATCCATAATTTGTCGAATGATATCGATATGATGAATTCCCCAATCTACTAAATGACCATTACCATATTCTTTTTCGAGGCGCCACGAATTGTGACCAATATTAGGACGATAGTCCAACTTTGGTGCGGGTCCACACCATCGTTCCCAATCGAGTGAAGATGGTGGAGATTGTATAGTATTATCTCCTATTGAAGCATTGTAATGAATCTGTGCTTTTATTTGATAAACTTTTCCAATAGCATTATCTTGGATTAATTCTTTAGCTCTAGCGAAAGCTTTGCTTTGTCTCCGTTGAAAACCAATTTGAACAATATTATTGGCTTTGTTTGCAGCTGACACCATTGCTTTTCCTTCATCAACGTCATATGACAATGGTTTTTCGCAATAAATATCTAATCCTTTCTTGCAAGCATCTACAAAATGTAATGCATGCCAATGTGGTACTGAACCTATAAATACAGCTTCTAATCCTTTTACATCAAGCATTTCCTGATGGTCTTTAAATTCCTTTGGACGAGTACCTTGTAATTGTTCTAACTTATCCGCACTATTTTTAAGATGCTCGGTATCCACATCGCAAACTGCGATCACTTCTACATTCCCTGTTCGAAGAGCAGCTTCAGTAATTACCATACCGTACCAACCTGCACCAATTAAACCAATTTTTACTTTATTACTATTTGATCTTAATAAGTTTGTTTGTGTAAATGCGGGAAATTGTCCGACAGTAAATAAACCAGCAGTACCAATCATTGCCTTTTGTAAGAAAGTTCTTCTTTTCATGCTCTAAATTGTTAATCGAGTAAAATATATTCAGAATTAATTTACACCTTTCACATTCATTTTTAGTGTATAAACGCCTCTTCGTGCCGTAACAAAAAGTATATCTCGATTTTTACCTCCAA
>CAZGUI010000242.1:0-1517 GCA_964528875.1 uncultured Bacteroides sp.
GAAGACATGAGAGAATCAGGAGAAAGCATTGCTTTACTTTATCATGCAACAGGGACAGGCAAAACTGTAACTGCTGTAAGTGATGCAAAAGAAGTAGGCGGTCGGACTTTATTTTTAGCTCATACAAAAGAACTTGTACACCAAGCTAAAGACACATTTAAAGAAATATGGGACCAAGTGGAGACAGGTCTTTATGTAGCAGAAGAAAAGGATGAAGACTCATATGTAGTATGTGGCAGTATACAAAGTATATCTCAAAACATTGAAACATTTGAACCAGATGACTTTAGCTATATAATCATTGATGAATGTCACCATAGTGCAGCCAGCACTTACCAGAGAATACTTAATTATTTCAAGCCTAAGTTTACACTTGGCCTTACTGCAACACCTGAGAGAACAGACGGCGAAGACATACTAGAGCTCTTTCAAAATGTGGCTCATAAGCTAGATTTAAAAACAGCAGTAGAAATGGGAGAGCTAGTTCCTATCAGATGTATAAGAATAAAGACCAATGTGGACTTATCAAATGTTAGGATAAATGGAATCAAGTATAATTCCAGAGATTTAGAAAGCAAGTTGTTTGTACCAGAAAGAAATATAATAATTTTAGACACATATTTGAAGTTTGTTAAAGATAAAAAGACTGTAATATTTTGTGCATCCGTATCCCATGCAAATGATATAGCTACTCTATTTAGGGAGAATGGTATAAAAGCAGAAGCAGTTTCAGGCACCATAAAAAATGATAAAAGAAATGAAATCTTAGATGAATATGAACATGGTGATGTAAATGTTCTTTGTGCATGTGATTTACTAAATGAAGGATGGGATAGTCCCCAAACAAGAGTCCTGTTTATGACAAGACCAACAATGTCAAAGACCCTCTATATGCAGCAACTAGGAAGAGGTATGAGATTATGTGAAGACAAGGATTATCTCATGGTATTTGACTTCATAGATAATGCAAACCTATTTAACATGCCATATTCATTACATAGATTATTTAATATAAAAAATTATAGATCGGGAGAATATGTAGTAGCATCAGACAAGCAAAGAAAACTTGATAAGGATTTAACCACAAGAGGTGAAAAGCCTTCTGTTTACTTAGAATTTCCTATTAGCTTATCTGATTATGAAATAATAGACTTATTCAATTGGCAAGAAGAAGTAAAAGATATGGTATCACAAATTGAATTCGTCAAAATGGTGGATGTACAGTCAGAGACAGTAGATAGATATATTAGAGATGGAAAAATCAAAGCAGACTTAGAAGTTCCCATGAGCGAAAAGAAGAGCTTCAAATATTTCAAGGAAGAGACAGTAAAAAGATACGCTACAGAATTCGGCTGGGAGCTTATAACTACAAAGAACATAAAAAATAAATTTATGAAAATGATAGAGCAAATGGACATGAGCTACTCATACAAACCAGTTCTTATAAAGGCAATGTTCGACCATGTAGATGAAAAAGGCAAAGTAAGAGTTTCTGATATAGTAGATTATTTTATGGA
>CAZGUI010000243.1:0-1503 GCA_964528875.1 uncultured Bacteroides sp.
TACCTTAAATAATATAAGTCATGTTTTGATGATTAATGAAAAATCAGACATAGAATTACTTCGCCAAGGCTCTCCTCAAGCTTTTGAAAGGCTTTTTCATCAACATAGTGCTAAACTCTATAACTTTATGATGAAGGTGTCTTCTGGGGATACATATATGGCAGAGGAAATCGTTCAGCGTACCTTTGTTAAAATATGGGATATCCACGAACAAGTGAATCCTAATAAATCATTTATATCCTTTCTCTGTACTATAGCCAAAAATATGTTGATGAATGAATATAAACATCAAACGGTTGAATATGTCTACCAAGAGTATATTTCGAACTATTTCTCAGGAAAAGATAATGTAACACCTGAAAAAGAGTTGGATAAAAAATTACTGGAAACCTATATTGATTCATTAATTGATAAGTTGCCTCCTGCTCGTAGACAAATATTTATTTTAAGTAGAAAGGAGATGTTATCGAATAAAGAAATAGCAGAAAAACTAAATATCACTGAAAGTACAATTCAAACTCAACTTTCTAAAGCTTTAAGTTTTATGAAAACCCATCTGGGTAGGTACTTCAACGAGATTTTATTCTTCGTTTTATTTTACAATTTGGTTAATTAATCAAAAAAAGAGAAGCTAGAGTAAAGATTAGAGGATAGTTAGATGTATTAGTAATAGATAAGAGTAAGATTAAAAAAATCAATCAGAGACAAAATGATAGATAAGGAAAAATATTTAGAAATATTTGAACGATATATATTAAATCAAGCAACAGATGAGGAGATAAATGTTTTATGCACTTTCATAAACAATAATCCTGATCTCAATGAGTGGTTGGAGAATGAAATTGTACAGTCTTCCCCATTTATGGATGAGAATATAAAATTAAGGATGCTTGAAAATATCCGGAGTCAGGCAAATTATAAGTTAGATCAAGAGGATAATAAAAAAGTGTCCTCTTTCAAGTTTGACTTCCGTTGGGTAGTTAATGTTGCAGCTATATTATTGCCTTTTGTGCTTCTCATTGGAGGATACTCTTATTATAAAAATCAAGAAATCGATTATTTATCTGTTTCGGCTGGTGCAGGAGAAAAATCTAATATCCTTTTACCCGATGGAAGTAAGGTTTTTCTCAACTCAGAATCTGAAATAATATATAGTACAGCATACAATAAGAGAAATCGTAATTTGAAGTTGATTGGAGAAGCTTATTTTGAAGTAGTGTCAGATCAATCAAAACCCTTTATTGTTGAATCGGGTGATGTGAATGTCAAAGTATTAGGTACCACCTTTAATGTGAAAGCATACGAAGATGATCCTACAATTTCTGTTGTGTTGAATACCGGGAAGGTGGAATTTATTACTCCTATAACGACTATTGCAATGCAACAGAATGAGCGAGTAATTTATGATAAAAAAGATCAAACAACACAATCTGATAAAGTTAATGCCAGTGATTTTATTGGTTGGAAGAATAATAAACTTCGATTTGAAAGTGAGACATTAGA
>CAZGUI010000244.1:0-1502 GCA_964528875.1 uncultured Bacteroides sp.
TATTTTATTGCATTTATTTATTGCATTTCTTTGTATTTATATTTTACACTAAACAAATGTTACGGTTCTATTTCGGGGTTTTCAAATCTTCTATCTACAAGAATATTATTTCAATACATCCAATGTTACGGTTCTATGCTGGCATACTTGGAAAATGCTTATAACATAGGATAATTTCAATACATCCAATGTTACGGTTCTATTTTTAATGCCAAACCAGAACATCTTGGAATGTATATATTTCAATACATCCAATGTTACGGTTCTATGACAAGCACACCAATGCATATAAAAAGGATACTAACATTTCAATACATCCAATGTTACGGTTCTATGTTGATATTAATGTTTGATAAAATAAAAAAGTATTAATTTCAATACATCCAATGTTACGGTTCTATGTTGATATTAATGTTTGATAAAATAAAAAAGTATTAATTTCAATACATCCAATGTTACGGTTCTATCACTGTAACAACAGAAAACATATCATCTGTATTGAAATTTCAATACATCCAATGTTACGGTTCTATCTATCATATAGAAGGCAAGATAGAGATGGAAGAAGTATTTCAATACATCCAATGTTACGGTTCTATTAAGGCGATGGAAAGCGGTAGCTTTTGCGTGCTTGAATTTCAATACATCCAATGTTACGGTTCTATGAGATGAAATTTTTGTAAGTATGAAAGAAAAGAACTATTTCAATACATCCAATGTTACGGTTCTATAACTTTAAAAGTGTAAACTATTTTTTATATTTTTTAATTTCAATACATCCAATGTTACGGTTCTATATTTTGGTAAAGAGTAAAAAAAGCCGCTTTTAAAAGATTTCAATACATCCAATGTTACGGTTCTATTGAATATTTTAGGTAAGAGAATTAGAAGTCTGAGGAAATTTCAATACATCCAATGTTACGGTTCTATTTCAGGCTTGTTTTCTTCTAAAGGTAGCCAACCTTCATTTCAATACATCCAATGTTACGGTTCTATCAATTTTTACATTTACCGTATCCGATAATTTCTGTAATTTCAATACATCCAATGTTACGGTTCTATGTTTTCTTGTTTAACCATTTTTGCCTAATAGTATTTATTTCAATACATCCAATGTTACGGTTCTATGTTTTCTTGTTTAACCATTTTTGCCTAATAGTATTTATTTCAATACATCCAATGTTACGGTTCTATTTTATATGCTGGCACAGACTAAACTTTTCCGACTTTATTTCAATACATCCAATGTTACGGTTCTATAGCCTACGGTAGCAATCCAATGTGGTATGTGGACGGATTTCAATACATCCAATGTTACGGTTCTATAACAAACCTTTCCACTTGCCGCAGGATTTGTAAATGATTTCAATACATCCAATGTTACGGTTCTATCCATTCTTTTTTGTCTGCCTCTAATACGGAATCTCTATTTCAATACATCCAATGTGTAAGCGTAAAACCTAGCACACCTATGATTTAATCTAACATTATGAAATAATACC
>CAZGUI010000245.1:0-1500 GCA_964528875.1 uncultured Bacteroides sp.
ATCCATTTCATTAGAATCATTCGAAGTGGGAGAGGAGGTCTATGAAGCTTTCCTCTCAGCTAATTTCAAGGTAGATTCGTTCTCTTTTTACAATTCAAAGACAGGTAAACACCATTTAGATTTATGGAAATGTATTAAACAATCTATTATCGAATTAGGGATTCCAAAAAATCAAATTGAAACATCTAATATTTGTACCTATAAACATCCTGATGATTTTTTCTCAGCTAGAAGATTAGGTGTTCAATCGGGACGTACCATTTCAGGTATTCTATTAAACGACTAAGCTATGTATAAAATAACAGTATCGGATAAACTTAAAAAAGTTTGTCCCAATTATCGTGGAGTAGCTATTTTAGCCTCTGTTGAAAACACAAAAATGAATCAGGAACTCTGGAGACAAATTGATGAGTTTACTGAAAGTTTACTTAAAGGTAAAACCATTGATGAAGTAAAACTTCACCCGGCAATAGAAGCAACACGTGAAGCCTATAAACGTTTAGGTAAAGACCCTAATCGTTATCGTCCATCGGCTGAAGCTTTACAACGTCGATTATTGCGAGGCATTCCATTATACCAAATATCCACTTTAGTCGATTTAGTTAATTTAGTTTCGTTAAAATCCGGTTATTCCATTGGTGGATTTGATGCAGACTGCATTGTAGGTAATGAGCTAGAATTAGGAGTAGGAGAGGCTGGTGAACCTTTTGAAGCTATTGGTCGAGGAGAGATGAACGTAGATTGTTTACCTTTATACAGAGATGCTAAAGGCGGGATAGGTACACCTACAAGTGACCATGAACGTTCAAAACTAAGTTTAAATACCAAGCGAATTCTAATCTTAATAAACTCTTATTCAGGTAGTAATTACCTGGAAGAAACCGCAAATTTCACTTTGGAGTTATTGAAAAACTATTCTAAGGCTGTAAATGTATGGGTACATTATTTTAAGTGATTTTGTTTTATTAAAAGAGAAAAATTAAGTTGTATGAGGTTATAATTACGTGTACAAGTTTTTTTTCTTTATTAGTCGTTTTGCTTCATCTTTACCTAAACCTGCTTCTATAATATTATAACTAGCTGCTCCATAAAACAATATCAGAAGTTTTGTTTTCTCTTTTTTTATATATAACTTCTAAATCAATATTCCCATATAAAAAAATAAAATGTTAAGATTAATTTTGCTTTACTGTATAAGTCTTATTTGTTTAACTAATATATCAGCAGCAGAGAGTTGGGTAATACCAATAGTGAAATACGATCCCCTGAATTATCAGAATATTATTAATTCTATAAAAGAATCGTGTTATGAAGGTTCAAATTACATTTCAATCTCGCCACTAAAAGAGCAGTGTAAGATTAAATATAATTCACGGACTTTTATTGAAAAATGGCCTTGTGATATTCTTAAAGACTATCCAACTGATATTGTTCAACAAGAAAGTAAAATATTTATTTTAGATTTAAATTCATTTTATTTATCAACTGATTATCTTCAAA
>CAZGUI010000246.1:0-1489 GCA_964528875.1 uncultured Bacteroides sp.
CTTTTAGCTCCGGCCTCAATATCCAGTTAAAAGTTCCGTCATCATTATAATTCCCATGGAATGGTATATGCCACCATCTCTTGTTGCCATTTTCCCTTTTCGGTATATCACAGTTTGTATATTTTTGGATTCGCTTTGACAGAGCAACTACCGGGGCATTATATGATGAATCATGTTTATTATTCCTTTTTGCCAATTCAGAAGCTGTTGCTTTACCACCCATATCAAATATCTCCATAACAAGCTTAATATCCTTTTCCTTGAAAATTTCTCGGTCTCCTAACATCTCTACCCATTGTTGTTGAGATATATCTATGGGATCACTATATTCAGGCTTTTCTTTTTCCAATTCTTTTATCTCCCAAAATTTTATGTCCAATACTCTATAGTTTTTAAACTTGCATTTCTCGTCTCGAAATTTTTTAATTCTTCTGGCATTTTCAATATAGGTTGTAAGCTGACCGGGTTTATCAAGGACAACTCCCTTACCTTCCAGTAAAACAGCTGCCCCTATCATCGCATTGTTAATTATCGGAAATATGTTCGGTTTAAGGCAATGTAAAATTATAGATGCAGAAGCTGTCTGCATGCCTTTTATTCCATCTCTCAATACTTCCTCGGTTATATTAAAAATTTCCTCGTCTTCATTTAGATCTTTTATACTGATACATAGAGATATAAATTTTTGCGCATTTTCCTTGTCTGACTTCCCATTAAAAGTATAAAATCCGGTTCCAAACATACCAATTGACCAATTATGTACACTACTATTTTCATATTTATGATTTTTAGCCTTCTCTACAACATCATTAAAAATTGATTTTAATCTATTTTTTTCCTCTATAGATAGATTGCTTTCCTCTATCTTATTTAACCTGAATTCCACACCACCCTTCCAGGTCCCTATAGCCATAGAATAAAGCATGTCTAAATCCGGAATATCTGTTCTATGTAAGTCTATTTTAGAAAGAGATTCAACCGTTTCCCTCACCAACTCATAGGATCCGTCATGCTCATCCGGAATTATATTATCTGCGGTCATAATATCCCGGAGCAGTTTATTGTCTTTAAATTCTGAATATAGATTTAACGCGTTTCTTAGCGTTGTTGTTCTATTATAAATATCTTCATCCATTGGTATTTTATGTTTGGGAGGAATGTTCTTTTTTTGTTCCTCTGCCAAGTATTTAAATTCCTCCCTGAGACTTTCAAATTTATCTTCAGCGTAGATTTGGTCTAAATCGCCATAATAGCTTTCTATTTCTTGACAGTTTTCCACTTTTGAAGCACAGGTTTCCAGATCGTATTTCTTTATAATTTTTAACCATTTATAAAATGAATTTCTGTTCATACAATCACCCCATTTGTCCCCTCATTTTTTATATCCATGTGATTTGCCTCTATATTTTTGTAGACATAACTAACATCTATTTTTGTGCATAATGTAGCAATTACACTACAAAAAGCTATAAAATCAATTTTTTGGCTT
>CAZGUI010000247.1:0-1455 GCA_964528875.1 uncultured Bacteroides sp.
GAACCCAAAATAGTATCATTTTCATAAAATACATCGCTAAAACGAATAAAATTCCCCATATCAGAATAATAATACCAAACATCAAATTAGGATGATTTTCATAAATTCTGTGAATTTTTATATCCATTTTTATATACACGTTATCATTTGCATAGTTGTTATTGTCCACAAATCATTCATCTTCAATCTAATCGGTCAAATTCAATTTTTTACTTTTATATAACATAGATATTGTAGCATTTGGGAATGTGATATAATCCTAAACTTAAATTTGTATACATTTGAAACAATCATTTACTCTTAATATAAATTCAATGAGAATATACGATTATATCTTCATCTCACAATGTATTCTTTTTCGATTTCTTTAATTCGCTCATATAAAAATTCATTTGTTGGCACACTGATATCGTGTTTTTTACCAAGTTCTATCACCGTACCGGCAAACAAATCCACCTCGGAGGGTTTTTTATTGACACGATCTTGTGCCATTGATGGCATACCGTCATAACTCAAAGTTCCTAAAATTTTTACATACTCTTTGATATCCCTTTCCGTCAAATTGATGCCTTCTGCTATAGCAACCGCCAATACCTCTCTACAAGCGGCATAGAATGTCCGATTTGATTCACCTTTTTCAAGTACTTGACCATAGGTCTGTCCATATATCATGCAGGTTTGATTGATACCTACATTCAGCATGAGTTTGCCCCATAATCGATAGAGAATATCTTGTTCAAGTGTGTATGACAGTTGAATTTTATCAAAGAATTTTATCAATTTATCTAAATTTTCCTGCTTACCACTTTTCGTTATCCCGATTCGAAGTTCACCAGATTGCGTATAGGTAAGCTTATTGTCAAATTTCATGGCATCCATGCCCTGCGCAACAGAATAAATAATGTGCTCAAAGCCATAACGCTCGCCTATCAACCTTTCGCTAGAAATTCCATTCATAACAGAAATAATAATTGTATGTGATCCGATACAGTTTTTCATGTATTCCAGCGCATCCGAAAATCCCGTGTATTTGACCGCTACAATCAGTAAATCTGCTTCTTTGGCTTTTTCTGCTGATATTACACAAAAGCTATGCACTTCACCATTCACTTCAAAATCAGTGGCATTATATTTTACCGCTCGATTTTCGTCTGCTACATAGGTAAGCTCCACCTCAGGTGCATTTTTTTTAATAAGCGTTCCATACATAAGTCCAAGCGCACCCATGCCAATGATTGACACTTTTTTCATCTGAAATCGCCTCCTTTTAAGTAACCAACCAACATTTCAAATGATGGTTGGGTTTTTGCCCCATAAGGGTTTTGTTATTTTCCGTTATCCGTTTTTCAAGCAACCGATAAGAATCACATATGCATTATCAGCTCTTTGATATGCATATTTTATGACAAATTCATAGAAAATATCAAAAATACATTTTTTCTGATTTTAATTTTC
>CAZGUI010000248.1:0-1447 GCA_964528875.1 uncultured Bacteroides sp.
TAATGCATTTTACAAAAGAACGTATACCAGAAAGAGTTGTACATGCCCGGGGTACGGGGGCACATGGTGAGCTTGAGTTATATCAATCTATGGAAAAGTATACTTCAGCAGATTTTCTCCAAAGAGTAGGAGAGAAAACTCCAGTTTTCGCTAGGATATCTACCCTTCAAGGTTCTAAAGGTTCTGCAGATACGGTAAGAGATATTAGAGGATTTGCATTAAAGTTTTATACACAGGAAGGAGTTTTTGATTTAACAGCACTTAGTTTTGCAGTGTTTTTCATTCATGATCCGATGAAGTTTCCGGATCTAATTCATGCTACAAAGCCTGAGCCTAAAGATGAAATACCACAAGCTCAAACAGCTCACGATAATTATTGGGATTTCGTATCTCAAAATCAAGAGACAGCCCATGGTGTTATGTGGTTAATGTCTGATAGAGGTATTCCGAAAAGCTATAGAACAATGGGGGCATTTGGTGTAAACACTTATAAATGGATAAATAAAGCAGGTGAAGTATTCTTTGTAAAATACCATTTCAAACCTATACTAGGTGTTCATTCTTTTGTATGGGATGAGTGCCAAAAGGTAGCTGGAAAAGATCCGGATTTTCATCGCAAAGATTTAATGAATGCTATTGAGATGGGAAATTATCCTGAGTGGGAATTTGGTGTGCAAATTTTACCTGAAAAAGATGAATTTATGTTTGATTTTGATATATTAGATGATACCAAGCTATGGCCTGAAGAATTAGTTCCTGTAACTCCTGTAGGAAAATTAACATTAAACAAAAATGTAGATAATTTCTTCGCTGAAACTGAGCAAGCAGCTTTTAATCCAGCTAATTTAGTTCCCGGAATTGACATATCAAATGACCCAATTATTCAAGGGAGAATGTTAGCTTATGAAGATACACATATGCATAGACTCGGTGGACCTAATTTCAATCAAATACCAATAAACAGGCCTATATCTCCAGTTAATAATTATCAAAGAGCTGGGTTTAACCAGATGAATGTATTTACAGAAAATGTGGATTTTAAGAAAAATAGTGATCCCCATGGCTTGTATACCACTCCAAGAGAAGATGGTGGATACCATTTTCATATGGAAGCTGTAAAAGGTGAGAAAGTAAAAGGGAGACCGGATAAGTTTGTAGATTTTTTTACCCAACCTAAATTATTTTATAATAGTTTAGAAGCTATAGAGAAAAAACATTTAATTCAAGCTTTTCAATTTGAGCTTTCAAAAGTAAAGAAAGAAAGTATTCAACAAAATGTAGTTAATATGTTTGCTAATGTAGACCAAAAGATGGCTGATGAAATAGCAGACTATTTAGGTCTAAAAGCGAGTAAATCAGAGCCTATCCAAAACCAGGGACAAGGTGGAAAAGAAAAATTTGCATACGAAGGAAAATCAGTAATGAAGTCAGAAGCATTGAGCCAAGA
>CAZGUI010000249.1:0-1443 GCA_964528875.1 uncultured Bacteroides sp.
ACAAAAAGTGAACTTCCTCCTTCTTGCAGTACTATCTTTTGCTCGTTCCTTTCTGAAGTAAAATTTTCCAGCAGATTCCTGATTTTATTTTCACTTGCTTTATCGCTATAACGTGCAATAGCGTTTTCTAACTGTTTGATGTCAATGGGTTTTTCAATATAATCCAGTGCCGACATTTTGATAGCCTGAACTGCGTATTTCTGATATGCTGTAGTAAATATTACTTCAAAATTCCTGTTCTTGAGCATGGCCAGCAAATCAAACCCGGACAAGGAACCCAGTTCCACATCCAAAAATACCAACTGAGGTTTTAAGGCAGGAATCTGGAGCATTGCCTGAGGCACACTATTGCAAACAGCAAGAAGTTGAATGTTTTTAAAATGTGTTGCCAGAGTATCCGCAAGTGAGCGGGCATGCATTGCATCGTCTTCTACAATAATCGTTTTAATCATGCTGCAGATATATAAGGTAAAGATAACAAAACACGGGTTCCTCTTAATTTGTTATCTTTTGTTTGTAAATCTTGTATAGTAAAGGAGGCTTGCGACAGTTTCATCTGATTGATTACGCGCAACCTGTCTTCTGTAAGTTTAAGTCCCAGGGACTCTTTTTTATACCCCGACGCCTTCTTAATTCCGTTGCGGCTGGTCGTATATCCAATTCCGTTGTCTGTAATATCACATAACAACATCTTGTTGTCAATTTTCAGATACAAGCGTATTTCATATAGTTCCCCGGCATTTACAAAACCATGTTTTATGGAGTTTTCAATAAAGGGTTGCAGGATAAGCGGAGGGACCATGGTTGTTTGCAGGTCAATGGTCGGATCCAGATCAATAGCATAAGTAAAGGGATTTATGGACCGGGTCTGTTCTAAATCCATATAAGCAGTTACAATTTCCAGTTCTTGTTCCAACGGAATATCTTGTTTGGACATGCTCTCTAACATGAGCCGTGTAAGGTTGGAAAACTTCCTTAAACAGACCATAGATTCTTCTGTTTTTGATTCCTTTAACAGGTATTCCACAGAATGAACGCAATTAAAAATAAAATGGGGGTTGAGTTGAAAATTCAGGGCCTTCATATGCATCTCCATCAATTGCCTGTTAAGGTCTGCAGCCGTTTGTTGCAATAAAGCTTTTTCTTTTTCTTTTTTATTTTTGACTGCCAGCAGAGTCAGATACCCTGTTAAAGCCAGCGCAATAATAATAATAGCAAACCCTATGGAAATAATACGATTAAGGCGTTTCGCCTGAAGTCTGGCCTGGTTGTGTACTTCTTCGCTCAGGATAAGCAACTGTATTTTGCTCTGTTGTTTTTCTTTTTCTGTTTCTGCCAGTTTCAGGCTTTGCTGGTAGTTCAGATTTTCTGTCTGTGCCTGCTGCAATTGCAGTTCAGAAAAACGGTTCAACTGGTTCAGGCGGTCCAAATCACTTTACTTTC
>CAZGUI010000250.1:0-1441 GCA_964528875.1 uncultured Bacteroides sp.
TCGTTCAAAAAAGAGGGTGTCGCCAGGCATTAAACCTTCAATTTTTCCTTCAATCCTAAAGCCCATAGCTTTTCCACTCATTGTGACAAAACAAACCAGTAAAACGAAAAGAACTTTTTTCATGCTATTTTTTATTTATATACCTCATTACTTCTTCTCAACAGGCTTTCCATAACCCACCACAACAACATCACTTTCCACTCTATGACCTGTAGAGGTAGAAGTTTTTTCATTTTGTAATCTAAATAAAGCAGATACTTCTATGTTTGAAGCTGCTTTACCATCTGATTTTATCAGAGCAATCTCTTTAGGCATTAGCTTTATTACTCTGATTAATTCAGCATCCAAAGATGGATCAACGCTTTCAGTAATCTTTATATTAGATATTTCACCTTTAGCGTTTACGTCATAAGTTGCTCTTGACACTCCCATTATACCGTTTTCTTGTGCAATGAGTGGGTATTTAATAGTTTGACCGATAAATTTTAAAACCCTTTATCAGGATTATCAATTCTTTAATCATAAACTGTAATACCACTTTTTTCTTTCAATTCCTCCCTAGCCTTCTCTCCTTTCTCTTTCAGTTCTATCCTAGCTTTCTCTCCTTTCTCTTTCAGTTCTATCCTAGCTTTCTCTCCTTTTTCGTACAGATCGTTCATTTCATTAACATTATACAAAGTAGGACCTTTTTTCGTAGTAATAAGTAAAACTCCATTCTTTCCTTCGTCTGCATAAGTTGATATAGCTGTTTGTGGTTCTATAAAAGAGGTGGACTTAATATCCTCTGGTTTTATTTGTTCTATGTCAAATCCTCGCGGCATTTTTTTGCCGTCAACTATGATTAAAGGGCTGTTACTACCAAGTTTACCTTTTATGATATCAGGAATCCTTTCTCTCAACTGATCTATTGACTCATCATTAGCAGTTTTGTTTTTATTTAATCTGAAAGCTACAGGCATTGTAAACCTCACATTTACAGCTTCTCCTTTTTGTTTTCCAGGGTTCCATTTTGGCATCATTCCGATTACTCTAATGGCTTCAGCATTTAAGAGTGAGTCAACACTTCGTATAACTTCAATGTCCGACACGCTGCCATCTTTATTCACAATAAAGGAGGTAATAACTCGACCCTCAACTCCATTTCTTATGGCTTCCAAAGGATAAATAATGTTTTCGGATAAAAAAGACATCAAGGCTTGCATACCTCCTGGATATTCAGGTTGAACTTCTACTACCACAAATATGTCATCTATTTTGCTCTTTTCCTTCACTGGCTCCTGCGGAGGAATTGTCTCTTGCAGTGGTGTTTGTGCATACATTATGTTTGCCGAAATTAGTAGAGCAAAAGATAGAAAGCTCAGATATCTTACTATCTTTTGCATGGTTGATTTGTTTGTACTCATTAAGATATTATTTTGTTTTTTAATGCACCTTAAATTAA
>CAZGUI010000251.1:0-1437 GCA_964528875.1 uncultured Bacteroides sp.
TTATAAGTATAGGTTGTTCCCGGACCTTTGCCCAATTTTTTTACCAGATTTTTTTCCAGTAAGCTATTAATAAGTCTAAGGGTTTTTGACTTATTAAATCCTGATTTTATGTCTAATTCTCCTCTAGTAAGTTCTATCTCATCTTTTAGTATATTATAAATTATTTTTTCATCTTCAGTTAGACTTGGTTTATTTCCTTGAAAAACAGGCAGTACAATTCTAATATTATTTTGGCCTATATCAAACTTTGGTTTAGCCATACTATTTTCATACTCTTTTATTATTCTACTTATGCCTGTTCCAAACTTTTCAATAATATTTAATCTATAAAATACTCCGGCTATAATAGGATTCTTTAAAATTGATATATTTTTATTAATATAATCATCTTCTGATATACCAAATGGTAAGCCTCCCGGTGAATTTATTTCTATTCTATCTTCATACATGGATACTTGTACATGGGCATTAATATCCCAGCTTCTGTGGACTACTGCATTAGCTAAGGCTTCCCTGAGGGCTTCCCTAGGAATCAATTCTTTTTTTATACGATTATAACCTTTAATTTCTTCATATTGATAGTATCTTTCAAATATCTCTATGGATTTATAATATTGCCATAAGAGTGATTTGCCTGTTAGAATTTCCCTGTCTAAGATTTGATTAATGTCTTTGCCAAACCTTACAATATCTATTCCTGAAGACCCTATATCATTCCTATCTGCTAATAATTCACCGGCAATATTATAGTTACCCTCTTTGTTATATAAATTTAAGGTTTTCAAAATATCTAAATTTAACCTGTCTATTCCTACTTCTTTCTTGAGATATTCTTCCAAATAAGTAAAATTTAAATCCTTTCTTTGTGATACCCTTTCTTCATAATTTATATTTGCTCCTTCTAGTACCAGTCTGTTTAATTCAAGCCTGTCTACTTCTAAGGTTGATGTGTCTGATCTTCTATATGCTTTTCCTTTATAATAATATGGTGTGTTTTTCCCTTTATAAACATGCAGTACTATTACAGATTTTCCCTTTAACTCCTCCACTTCTAATTTATAGTTGGGTACCGGCTCCAGGGAGTCATTTATCATATTTTCTATTCTTAGGCGTTCTTTATCTCCTATATCTATTCCTACAACATCTCCTAAATTATTTATTCCAAATATTATCTTCCCATCATTATAGTTAGAATAGGCACTTACTGTTTTTAAAAAGGTATTTGTTATTTTTTCTTTGAATTCCAAGTTGAACTTTTCTTCTTTAAACATCTGAACACCTCGATTCATTTTAAATATATCTTATCATTTTCATATGATTTTTGCAACGATATTCACATCGTTGCATTTATCGTTCTAAATTAAAGCGATAATATGTCTATCGTTGCAAAGCGATTAAAACGATACAATAAAAAGCACCTAGGGTCTTAGAACCGAA
>CAZGUI010000252.1:0-1411 GCA_964528875.1 uncultured Bacteroides sp.
CGTGATACATCAAATAAAAATGCCCGCGAAATTCTAAAAGGGATCATGCAGAAATCACCTGTTGAATCTCTTGTTTAACATAATCTAATAATTGACGGTCTGAAGCAAGCCCAATTAGTTGATTTTGAAGATCAAGAATCTGCCTAGTGACCTCAGCATCATTTAAATCACAGAGCATTTGACAGATTTCTTGTTTATCATCTTCTGATACACAATCGTAGTTTAACAATCGTCTGGCTGGTGACATGGGTCTATCGTAAATACCCCTTGTTCGACCAGACTTTGTTTTGGTGTGTCCAATACATTTTTTTGTTGGTAATAAATAATTTTTTCTAATATTTACCCAGTACCAAAGATCATTAAGAATAGCCATAGCTGTGTCTCCATTATATCGATACCTAAAAGCATATCGTCTAACTATTTCACCATTTTTCTGTTCTACATGAGCATTGTCGTTGGAATGGTAAGGACGTGACCTGGTCATTTGGTAGTCCTGCAATTTGGCGTAATCAATCATTTCTCGATTGATAAATTCACTTCCACCATCATAATTTATCCCTAAAACAGGAAACGGAAAACGAGGTAATATTTCTTCATGTCCTTCTTTAACAAAGATGGAAGCTCGACTCTTAATGGAAAGCGTTTCTGTCCATCCAGAGACCGTATCTGTGCTGTTTAAGGTCCAAATGTGATCCCCTCTAAGATTGGCTCCGCAGTGGGCAACCGTATCCGTAGAGAGCCAACCAGGTTCCTGGTGCTCAGTATATGATTTACCAAAGGGAATTTCATTTCGCAAGGGATAGGAGGCGGGTTTTGTTGTTGATTTTGAAAGCGGCATAAGTTCCTTCTTATACGCTGCCAGATAGCGGTCTATTGTCGCCGAAGACATGGACTTAAGTTCTGCTACTATGGGGTCTCCTGCTTCGATATAAGGGCCTTTGTTGCCTTTAAAGCGATGTAACTCCTTATGTGCAATGGCACGTTCAATAAGTCCATCCTCGATTTGATAAACCATGTATTGGCCGCAACATTGACCTGAAATACACCAGAGATTAAAGAGAACGAGTCTCGCTTCAAATGAATATTTCAAAGGCTTCGTACGATTCTTTTTGGTAGATGATTTTGCAGACCTTCTAGACGCTCGTTTTAACTGACGCCTACAGTTATCTCTGCTCCAACCAGTCGTTTCACAAACTGCATCCAGGATTTCACCTTTTCGTTTCTTTTTAGCACTTCGGTATTCTTTTGTTTTGCTTTTTGTTATTTCTTTTTTTGCCATTTGTGTTATCCTCATTTTGGATGCTCCTTGTATTTACTAACACAAAGATAGCATCTATGGTGCTCGTCAAGTGATTTTGGCGGGCACTTTTATTTGATATTCGCGAGGAATTTCGCGGGCAAAAGATTTGAT
>CAZGUI010000253.1:0-1409 GCA_964528875.1 uncultured Bacteroides sp.
CGATCTACTTGCGCATTGGCAAAAATGACAAATAGAATCAGCATAATAACAGGCAAAATAATTAAAAATAATAAACTCAAACTACCGTCTTGTTCATATAATTTTTCCTTTATTTGTATGAACTTTTTATTATTTTTTAGCTTAATCATAATTACCTCTATGAAAACCTCTAATCAATGTTTAAAGTATAAATATCATGCGAAAAAGAAATAATTTCCTGAATTTTTTGTGGATTAACTTCTAATTTTGTTATTGTGTTTTCAACTTGAAAAGAATATAAATTTTGATTTTTTTCTTTGGTCATTCTAGCTTCAGCAATTATGCAAATTTGATTTTCAATTCTCATTTGTACTGGTTTTAAATAAAGAATACCTTGAATGAAAACAGTTAAACTCAAAGGTACCGTTAGCATTGCTTCAATTGAGAACATAGCATATCCCCCTCTTTCTATTGGCTTTTTTATAGCTCAATATCAGAATATGCTTTTAAAGAAATCATTTAATTAATATTTATAGTAAAATTAGGAAAATTAGAAATTTCAAAAAAAATGCCCTGAATTTTTATTTCAGGGCAAAATCAATTTTAATGATTGTAAACGTATTATTTTCTTAGTTCAATATCTTTTTTAGACATAGCAGAAATAATTTTTTCTATTCTTGGATTTACATCCTGATCACTCAAAGTACGATCAGGTGAACGGAAGGACAGTGAAAAAGCTATAGATTTTTTACCTTCTGTAATTCCTATGCCTTGATAGACATCAAAAATCTCAATTTTTTCTAAGAATTCTCCAGCTAAATCAGTAATTTCTTTTTTCAAACTGGCAACCAAGATACTTTCGTCCATTACAAAAGCTAAATCACGCGTAATGGCAGGAAATTTGGGCAATGCTTGATAGCTGAAAGTTTTGCGCTTGGCATCTAAAAGTAAAGCTAAATCAAGATCTGCCAAATAAACAAAATCATTAATTTCGAAGTTTTCTTTTAAAGATGGATGTACCGTACCTATATAACCAATTTCATAATCATAATCTGGTAAATAAATCAATGCTGATTGTCCTGGATGTAAATACGGATAATTTTCATCTGTTCGTTTTACTTCATATTCTTCTATTCCAAGCATTTCAAACAGTTTTTCAACAATACCTTTAACCAGGTAATATCCCTCAGCTTTGTCATTGATTTGAGAATAAAATTTTGCAATACTTAAATGCACTCTCTCATCAGGCAAAACAAGATCGCGTTCTTTAATAATAGCAGTATCTTTAATTGGTAAAACACCACGTGGATGGAAGGTTTTGCCAAGTTCATAAATTAAGCCTTCTTTATTTCCATGTGCCAAATTATATTCCACTACATTTAATAAACTTGGCAATACAGAAGTACGCATTTTAGAATATTCTTCACTTA
>CAZGUI010000254.1:0-1398 GCA_964528875.1 uncultured Bacteroides sp.
TAGTTATGGATACATTTACGCGCCTGCTTGAAGGCTTAAATTTGGACAACCGTAGCCTTGGTGGTTTGAAACGTGAGAACTGCCAGTTGACGAACCTTCAAGTGTTCCAGATATTGTTACTGCTTCCATTCTTTGCAATCAAAGGCTTCTCCCATTATGATGGTTCGGCGCTGTGTCGTATGTTTGGCGGTAAGAAAGATATCCTCTATTCATATCTGTCACAAGACAATGTCAACTGGCGGAATGTCGTGTACCGCATAACCAATTGGCTGCTGACGAAAGTGACCGTGCGTCAGGACCATAAGAAGAGTCTGCTTCCAACCGTACTGATAGCCGATGACACGGATCTTCCAAAGACGGGCATGCATATGGAGTCCATAGGCAAGATATTCTCGCATGTACACCAGAAATGCATCCTCGGCTACAAGGCTCTGATGTTGTGCTGGAGCGATGGCCGCACGCAGTTCATGCTCGACTTCTCGCTTCATGGCGAGAAGGGCAAGGTTGATGGCAAGGAACAAGGGCTTACCTCTGAACAGAGGAATGGGCGTTATGAGCGCAAACGTGACGAGAAGTGTCATATTGCCAAACGCAAGGAAGAGTATTTCATGAGCAAGGGCGCCAAATTGATGGATATGGTGAAGAACGCGATACGCAACAAGATACCTTTCGATTACTTGCTGGTTGACAGCTGGTTCACATGTACCGAACTTGTGGATTTCGTTTATCGCCGACACAAGAAATTCCATCTTCTCGGCATGGCAAAGATGGGCAACACCAAGTATATGACTACTAATTGGGGTGAATTGTCCGCCAAGGCCATAATCACCAAACTTAAGGCTAAGAAGGAAGTGAAATACAGCAGGCGCTACCATTGCCATTATGCCGAAATAGAAGTTGTGCTTGGAAAACGTTCCGTAAAATTGTTCTTTTGCAAGAGGGGCAAAAAGGAAGCGTGGAAAGTACTTCTTACAACAGATCTGAGCCTCCGTTTTATGCGTGCCTACGAGATATACTCCATGCGTTGGAGCATAGAGGTGTTCTTCTCAGACAGCAAGCGCCTGCTTGGACTTGCCGATTGCTCATCCCGCGACTTTTCCGCCCATATTGCACATGTTTCATTGGTCATGATACGTTACAACATGCTCGCCTCAATAAAAAGAGCACTCCACTATGACACCATAGGAGGACTGTTCGGTGACATGTATCTCGGAGTACACGAACTGACGGTGGTTGAAAAGATATGGGCAATCATAATAGAGGTGGTAGCCGTCGTTTCAGAACTCATTGGTGCTGACTCTGATGAACTGACCATCCAAATTATTGAGAATGACAAGAGATTGGCTGCACTTAGAGAGTATGCTCAAACGGCTTGAAATCTAAATCCGAAACTTGAGT
>CAZGUI010000255.1:0-1385 GCA_964528875.1 uncultured Bacteroides sp.
GATTATACTCAATAGTTTTTAGATATTGTCCTCCTTCTATATGGTCTATAGATTGGGACATAATGACATTTGCTGAAAATATAAATGCGATGATTAAAATAATATTTGGTTTCATTTATATAATAATTTAGTTATAGGTATTTTCTGTGTGCTTTATGTCGTTATATGTTATATTTAATCGTTTTAGCTCTTGAATTATTGTTAATATGTCCAAAAACCATAATTATAGTAAATTGAGTGCTCTATCCCTGGGTATTTATCTCTAAAAGCATAATCTCTATCACTTGGATCGCTACTTTGGCGATGTGTATGTCCTATTTTTGTTATTTCTTTGCCTTGATAATAGCAACTGCCATCAGGATGTGGAGCAAGAATTGGATAAGATCTATAGGATAAATTATCGCTATTCAAAGTGACCAAATTTGTTCCATCTGTGAAAAAATAAATAACGACCTCAACATAATCAGGGTCTAATACCCAACTGTAGAGATGGGACAATAATGCATTCGGATGATCAAAACTCCATTCACCTACAACTACTCTAGTTAGTGGTTGGTTGAAATAAATATTTTTATCCAAGAAGAAATCATTTATTCTCGTAGATTGTTGGATACAATGATTAACTACTTTGGTAAAAGCAGTGAAATCCCTTGAACTAACTTGTGGATATTTATTAAGAAGATGCTCTTTTTTCTGGTTCATAAGTAAAGCCTCCTTTTCAAAACTAAGAGAACGTACTGAGGTCGGTAGATATGTTACTTTTCTACCATTTTCGATAACAGTTTCAAGTTTTGAAAAATCAATTTTTGCTAGCTCATTTCTGAATATTTTTAATGATTGATGGAAGTCAGAAGCTGCAATAATATAATTTTCTAATTCGATTGAAGTTGTTATCTCAGACTCTTTGTTAAAGTTTTCATCTTCTTTTTGGCATCCTTGTCCTATAAGTCCAAAAGAGGCAATACAAATTATCAGGACTGCTAAATTAGTGCTTTTTCTTTTTAAAAATTGTTTCATAATAAATAATTTAAAGAGATTATTTTCTATACCAGATAATGATCTTTTTTTATAAATTGAACTCATATTGGTTTGTTTATATATGATTTATTTTATTCGTATTATTATTATTAGCTTTAAGTGTAGGCGGCTTACAGAAATAGAGAATAGTATCATGCCGCCATTGTTAGGTAGGCACGAGTGCTCTTTGAGTCTTGAAGACCAAAAGACAATTGGACCGTGAGTTAGAAGAGGTTGGTGTCATAAGTGAGTTTATTTGTTTGTTTGTTGAGAATCATCTAAGCCTTCTGTCTCATTCAATAGTTTTCGCATTTTATTTTTAATGCTACTTATGAGCGCAGAATGAATTTTCACTTTTTTGTTCAATA
>CAZGUI010000256.1:0-1383 GCA_964528875.1 uncultured Bacteroides sp.
AACAATAAAGAAACCATAAAAGTAACTCAAAGAGAACTTAGGTGGCTTTTAGATGGCTTAGATATAATTCAAAAATCTGCCCACAAGGAAGTCACTCAAAGGATTATGGTATAAAAAACTTTAAATATTTATGAAAAAAAGCTTTTTTTGCCCTCTCAAAAATGTTATAATAAGAGTATGAAAAGCATTCTAAAATCAACAACTACACAAGTTAATACAGAAGAAAACTTCATAGAAGAACTGCAAAATAAATGTATAAAATTAGAGCAAGAAGTTGAGGAGCTTTCTGCTAAAGTTTTGTGGTATGAAGAACAAATCCGTAAAGGAGTAAAGCAAAAATATGGTTCTTCCAGCGAAAAAACACCGGAAGAACAATTGTCCATTTTTAACGAAGCTGAAAAAGAGCAAAGACCAGATAAAGAAGAGCCTGATATCGAAGAAATTACCTATAAAAGAAAGAAAGCAAAAAGATCTAACAAAAATAAATGGGATGACCTGCCTGTAGAAGTAATAGAATACGATATAGAAGAATCTGAAAAGAACTGCCCTTGCTGTAATAATCCATTACACCTTATGAAAAAAGAAATACATAAGAAACTAAAGGTAATACCTGCTACAGTAAAAATAGTAAGGCATGAACAAAATGTATATGCTTGTAGGCATTGTGAGAAAAATGAAATAACAACACCTATAGTAAAAGCTAAAATGCCAAACTTCGTCATACCGGGAAGTATAGTATCTCCTTCTTTACTTGCATATACCATGAATCGTAAATACAATGAGGCCATACCTTTATACAGACAAGAACAACAATTTAAAAACTTTGGAATTGATATTAATAGACAAAACCTAGCCAACTGGACTATAAAAGGTTCAAAATGGCTGGAAATAATATATGATAACCTACATACTAAAATGCTAAAAGAAAACTTCCTTCACGCTGATGAAACTACAATGCAAGTATTAGATGAAAAAGGTAAATCACCAGGGAGTAAATCTTACATGTGGCTTTATGCTACAGGAGAATACAGCCTTCCTATATTCCTTTATGAGTATCAGCCTTCCCGTTCTGGAAGACACCCAAAAAACTTTCTAAAAGGATTTAAGGGCTACCTCCAAAGCGATGGATATCCTGGCTACAATGATATTAAAGATGTAACCATAGCAGGATGTTGGGCTCATGCACGGCGGGGATTTATTGATGCATTAAAAGCCTTGCCTAAAGATTCTAAAATTAGCGAAACCATAGCCTGTGAAGGACGGAATTATTGCAATAAACTCTTTAATTTAGAAAAGAGCTTTTCAGGATTGCCTCCTGACCTAAGGTATGAAAAGCGCCTTGAACACAGTAAAGATGTTCTTGAGGCTTTTTTGGCGTGGCTA
>CAZGUI010000257.1:0-1373 GCA_964528875.1 uncultured Bacteroides sp.
GGTTATAGTTTAGGTGAACAAAAAGGTTTTAATGATGGTTATAATGAAGGTTTTAATTTTTCTACTAATGGTTCAATGTTTTCTTGGATCAGGTCAATGTTTCAAGCTGTAAGTGATATATTTATGATTTCATTATTTGGTGATTTTACTATTGGCACACTTGCTTTGATTATGATTACTTTTACATTAGTTCCTTTTATTATTGGACTATTTAAGGGTGGTAATAAATAATGGTAGAATTAAACTTATTTGATTTGTTTTATGATTTATTAAATATGTTAGGTCGTTGGTCTACTAATCTTTATAATTGGCTTTTTACTCCTGTTGAAAGTGATTTGTTTTCTCCATTATTAAAGTTGTTAGGTGTAGACGGTTTTGTTCCTTTTTGGGCTATTGGTGGTGCTGTTGTGATTACTTTGTTTGTGGCGTGGATTGTTAAACAATTCGTGCCTTTATTGTAGGGGAGGTTATTGTGTATAATTTTATATTTAGTGTATTTGATTTTCTTTTCGATATTCCTTATGCTTTTATTAATTACTTTTATGAAAATGTAAATATAGCATTATGGGATTATGATATTCAGTTAGGTTTTGGCGAAGTTGTTTGGTTTTCTTTTACGCTTGATGTTCTTATTCAATTTATATGGTTTTCTTTTATCTTTGTTATATTGATAATTTTATTTATTCGCATTATTAAATGGTTGTTTTCAATTCCTAAAAAGTTAGGAGGTCGTTTATAATGGCAAAAGTTAAAAAACCTCGTAAGCGCCGTTTAAGAAGTGTTTTTCTTAATTTTTGGTCTTGGCTTAAAGATAATCCTTTTAAGTTTATTACTTTTGTTTATTTTTTTATTAGTTCTTTTGTTGTATTAAATAAAGGTGGTTTCTATTGGTTTTTATTATCTCCTTTGTTATTAGTTATTATTCATTTTTTGTATTTTTTATTTACTAAAAGACGATTTGTTCGTCTTTTAAGGTTCAAAAACTTACTTGTTTTTGGTTATCGTAGGACGGGTAAAGATTTATTATTACAATTATATATTTATTTAACTTATTCTAAAAAATATAAAAAAATAATTAAAAAAGAAAAATTAAAAACCGAGAATGAGATTAAGAATTATTTTAATGAAAAACCTTTATATCTTTCTTTATATGATTATGGTTATGGTGCTAAAATAGTTCCTATTAATGATTTTGAATTGTTAAATAAGGCTACTGGTAAACATGTGAGTTATGATGAGTTTATTAAGGGTGCTACTATTATATGCGATAAGAAAAAAGAATATGAGGGTTTAGATTTCTTTTTAGGTGAGGCTCATTTATCTTTACCAAATACTGAGCATAATTTATTAGATAAATATTTTACTTGGTTGCC
>CAZGUI010000258.1:0-1368 GCA_964528875.1 uncultured Bacteroides sp.
TTTGGAGTTACTAACTTTGCTTGGACAACTAGTTAAGGGATAAAAAAATTATTAGCTTTATCCTATGAAAAAAAGAAAAGTTTACGATCGAGCATTTAAAGAACAAGCTGTACAGCTAAGTTATGAACGTGATAACCTCAGTCTATTTGCTAGAGAACTAGGAATCTCAGTCAAACAGCTATATAGTTGGCGTAGTCAATACAAAGTAAAAGGTTCGGAGAGTTTTCCCGGTAAAGGGAATACTGCTGTCAGTGAAGAAGCCAAGGCCTTGGCTCAGCTGAAAAAAGAGTATGAACGTTTGCAACAAGAGCATGAGATTCTAAAAAAGGCTATGGGCATCATTTCCAGGAGCGATCTCTAATCTATGAGTTTATTTATGCTTATAGATTCAAATGGAGTATCGAAATGATGTGCAGAGTACTAAAAGTCTCTCGAAGCAGTTATTATTATTGGTTAAAACATCCTGTGAGTAAACGTATGAAACGAGTTAAAACCATGGAGGATAAAATTAAAACGATCTATTTTCAAGCCAAAGGTCGCTATGGGAGTCCTCGCATCAGAGAAGAACTCTGTAAGCGTGGAGATTCTGTTTCGCTGCCTACGGTAGCTAAATACATGAAACGCATGGGCTTAAAAAGCAGGTATTCACGCAAATATAAACCGACTACCGACTCTTCTCACAAAGAGCCGATAGCTGAGAATATATTGAACCGTGACTTTTCTTCTTTTTCACCGACTCAAAAGTGTGTTTCTGATATTACGTATTTACCGACCAAAGATGGCTTCTTGTATCTGACCATTGTGATGGATTTATTCAATAGGGATATTCTTGGTTGGACGCTGAGTTCCAACATGAAAGCGCAGGACACAGTTATTGCAGCTATCAACAAAGCGGCTGTTAATTGCCCTTTTCAAAATGGGATGATTTTTCATTCAGACAGAGGCGTACAGTATGCAGCCCAAGCTACGGTCAATACACTCAAATCATACGAGGTTATTCAATCCATGAGTAGAAAAGCAAATTGCTGGGACAATGCCGTAGCCGAAGCTTTCTTTAAATCACTCAAAATGGAGTTGATCTATGGAAATAAATTGATGAATAAGAATCAGATGAGAGCAGCCATCTTTGAATACATAGAAATCTGGTATAGAAAGCAAAGAAGGCACTCATACTTAGATTATATGACTATCGAAGAATTTAACGAACAATACAAAAAACAAAATATCAAGAATGTCGCTTAACTCTTTGTACAAAATAAATTAGGATATCCAGGTCTAGGATCGAAGGGCTGTCGGTCTAGGACTGAAGGGTACTCGGTCTAGGACCGAGGGGTGTAAGGTCTTAGACCTCCGTAGACTTAACATCAA
>CAZGUI010000259.1:0-1360 GCA_964528875.1 uncultured Bacteroides sp.
GAAGTATGGTGCCAGGTACAGGAGTTTAGTACTTATTGACATTATTGAAAAAAAGGAGTAGCCTATCCATAGGAGGGATGAGCTATGGCAAGAGACTGGCGCATGGAGTACAAAGGCGCTTTTTATCATGTTATCGCCCGAGGCAACAATAAGGAATACATTTTTGAGGAGGATGGAGACAAAGGATTTTTTGTCAAGACAATAAAAGAAGCTCTCGAAGGCGGCTTTCAATTATATGGTTATATTTTGATGGATAATCATTATCACCTGCTAATACAAAGGCATGATAAAGAACTACATACCTTTATGCATAAGATTAACAATAAATACAGTAAATATTTTAATTATAAATACAGACGATTTGGTCACGTATTTCAAAACCGATATAAAGCTATTTTGGTTCAAGATGAAAGATATCTGTTATCTTTGCTTAGATATATACATAGAAATCCTGTTAGGGCGGGTATTTGCAAAAATGTTACTGACTATAAATGGAGCAGTAATTTTTTTTATGAAAATAACAGAAGAAACTTCGTAAAAATAGACATAGTTTTGGATATGTTGTCGACCAACAGAAGCGAAGGGATAGAAAAATATAAAGAATTTATGAAAGCTGCTGATGAAGACAAAATAGATTATGAAAAAGAAAAGTTCATAGGTGATGAAGCATATAAAATAATGATGAGCAGTAGGCTTAAAAAACCGGTTAAGAAGCGCCTTGATGAAATATTATCAGATGCTTGCCCCACTATAAGAGAGTTTCAATTAATAAAAAACGGCTCTAGAAAAAGAGATCTTACCAAGTATAAATTAGAATATATAAAAAGTGCATTAGAAGTAAATTACACACAAAAGGAAATCGGAAAAAACATTAAAATTAGTGACGGGGCAGTGAGGAAGTTAATCAGCAACGTGGTGCCGCAGTAGTAACGTGGTGGCTAGCAGTAACGTAGTGAGTTCTAGGTACGGGAGTTTAGTACTGATTGCGAATGATATTTGTTGAGAGTCTATGTTTTTATGAAATGTTTGGTAAAGGGTATCACCATATTTTAAAATATAGTTTTTTAGTGCAAAAAATGTAAAATTTATGTTAAAATAAGTGAAGAGTTGCCGTTTGGCGGATAGTCACTTCCCATGGAGGGAGGTGATGCTTATGGTTACATGGACAGAAATATTTAGTTTCTGTTTAGTAATTATAGGAGTTATTTCCCTGTTCTTACGACAGAGAAAAAACTAAGACCGCCTAATTAGGCGGTCAATCCCTTTTAGAACTAGCCGCCATAACACAAGCGGCAACTCCTTTATTAATTATATGATAACATAGCCAAAAGTATACGTCAAGTGGAGTGTAGAGCTGGTT
>CAZGUI010000260.1:0-1334 GCA_964528875.1 uncultured Bacteroides sp.
AAATTTATTTTCAGGAGGTGTCCTTATGTCCATTTATTTCGTTGGAATCGATATCGCAAAATACAAACACAATTGTTGTATCATTTCATCGTCAGACCAAAGCATTGTCTCCAGCTTTGCTTTTTCAAACGATAAAATCGGTTTTAACCAGTTTTTATCTTCAGTTCAATCTCTTAAAGAACAAAGAGAAATAAGAATAGGGTTTGAATCTACCGCTCATTATACGCTCAACCTTAAACTCTTTCTTGAGAAAGCTAACCACAGCTTTATGGAAGTACATCCTATTCTCATAAACGAGTTTCAAAAATCAACAACACTTCGCCGAACAAAAACTGATATCGTTGATAGTGAAGCAATTGCACGTTGGTTAATGTCCGTAGAATACAAACCCCTTTCAAAAGGATTTTACCATTCTTATTCATTAAAATCTCTAACAAGATTACGTGACAGGCTTGTCAGGCAACGTTCCTTTTACATAGTTAAAATAACAAATGTACTTGATCATACCTTTCCTGAATTCAAGTCGTTTTTTAATGATAAGTTCAGCAAAACTGCCATTTATTTACTTGAGAATTATGGCTCTGCTGAAAAAATGGCTCGCATGAAATCTACATCTTATGAAAAGTTGCGCTCTGTTTCTAGAGGGAAATTTTCACCCCAGCAATTTCTTGAACTAAAGAAGCTTGCTACAGATACTGTTGGCGTTAACAACCATATTTTCGATATGGAGCTAATTTCATTATTAAGGCTTTATCAAAACCTTGATGAAGAAATCAATCTTTTAGAAAACGAGATTAAAGTACTGATAAGAAGCATTGATCCACACTTTATGACCATACCTGGTATTGGTGAAATCTCTGCGGCTGTTATCTATGCAGAGTACGGGGATATCTCAAATTTCTCATCACCAAATCAAATGCTTGCTTTTGCAGGTCTAGAACCAAGTATCCGTGAATCTGGAGAACAAAAGAATAATCGTGGCAAGATGGTTAAGCGTGGATCTTCCTATCTGCGCTATACCATCCTAAACTGCTGCCTACCCTTAATCCAATATAATCTGACTTTTGCTACTTACTATGCCAAGAAAAGAGCGGAAGGGAAAAACCATATGGTTGCGCAGTCACATGTTGCTAAAAAATTGATTCGAGTAATTTTTGCCCTGGAGAGACAAAAAGTAGATTTTGAACCAACGCTTTTACGCTAAATAATTAACTTGTCAATGTTCATTGCCATCTAAAAAACACAATATTTTTAGATGGTCTATTTGCTATGCACATTTTTCCTGTTTTAATTTATTCTTCTTTACCTATTGACTAATAATAGTTTGTCACCTC
>CAZGUI010000261.1:0-1325 GCA_964528875.1 uncultured Bacteroides sp.
AAAAACTGCTTACAGAGACCAGGGATATATCCGAATTCATCACAACAACCAAAACTATGCTAGATACAATAGGGGTAAAACTAGTAGCTGAAGCCCTAGAAACATTAGATTTAGCAATAAAAGAAAGCCACAATCGTAAACAAAACTGGCTAGTAAAAAGTGCAAACAATCCCAAAACCCTAGTTACGATATTTGGAGAAGTAAAATACAAAAGAACTTACTTCCAAAACAAACAAACTGGTAAATATGCCTATCTTTCAGATGAGCAAGTAGGTATAGAAGCACATGACAAAATGGATACCTCACTCCAAGCTAGGTTAGTTGAAGAAGCAGTTGATATGCCTTACAGAAGAAGCGGCAAAAAGGCATCCGATGCCATCGAATTAACTTCCCAAACAGTAATGAACAGCATCCGCAGACTTGGTCAAGTATCCAACGATGCTGTTGAAATAAAAGATAAAAAAAGAATCGTTAGAACACTATACATAGAAGCAGATGAAGACCATGTGGCATTACAAAATGGTAAAACCCTAGAACCAAAACTAGTATATGTACATGAGGGTAAAATTCAAATTAGCAAAAACAGATGGAAATTAATCAATCCGCGTTACTTTAGTGGTGTCTATACAGATAGTGAAGATTTGTGGCTAGAAGTAGCAGATTACATAGATGAAGCCTACCAAACAGACCTAATAGAAAAAATATATCTTTCAGGAGATGGGGCAGCCTGGATAAAAAGTGGAATAGGCTGGATAAAAGGAAGCATCTACGTACTCGACCGCTATCATTTATCAAAATATGTAACCCAGGCAACAGCCCACTTCGAGGGTATAGGCTCTATAATGTGGCGACATATTAACAATGGTGATAAGAAAAAACTAAAAAAGCTATTTACATCCATACTAGAAGCAACAGAAATAGAAACTAAAAAAGAATCAGTCAAAAGGGCTAAAAAATACATCCTTGGTAATTGGGAAGGTATAAGAAACCAATACGATAAAGATTATATTGGCTGTAGTGCAGAAGGACATGTAAGTCATATATTATCATCTAGACTAAGCTCAAGACCTCTTGGTTGGAGTGAAATAGGAGTAGACCAAATGGCAAGATTAAGGGCCTTCACAGCCAATGGTGGCAAAGTATATGACCTATTATTAGCCAAAAAAAGAAAAGAACTAAAGGAAGCTAGAAGCATAAAAATAGACCAGGAAATTATAGAAAAAAGAAAACTCAGTGTAAACCAGGAAACATTTGATAATATAGAAATACTAAACGTTGGTAGGAAATCGGTAATGTCCAGATTTTTAAGAAGGATTAGAACTGCT
>CAZGUI010000262.1:0-1316 GCA_964528875.1 uncultured Bacteroides sp.
CTGTTTTCTTTCTTTATATGACAAATAATGATTTATTTTGCATTGTTTTAATCAAAAGATTATAGATATAAATGCAAGTTTTTGAAACAATTAAAGATCTGCAAAATGAGTTAAACCAACTCAAAGGCAAAAGTATTGGTTTAATTCCCACTATGGGAGCTTTACACCAAGGCCATTTATCACTTATAAAACAAAGTATAAAAGATAATGACATAACAGTGGTTAGTATTTTTGTTAATCCTACACAGTTTAATGACAAAAAGGATTTGGATAAATACCCCAGAACGCTGGAAGAAGATTGTAAGTTAATTAAAACCTTAGGCGTGAACTTTGTTTTCGCACCAACTGTTAAAGAAATATATCCGGAGCCGGACACTAGAACCTTTAGCTATGCTCCGCAAGATGAGGTTATGGAGGGAAGATATCGTCCGGGACATTTCAAAGGTATGTGCCAGGTAGTGAGTAAATTATTTTCTATAGTATGTCCTACTCGAGCTTATTTTGGAGAAAAAGATTATCAACAACTTATCATTGTAAAAAAAATGGTTGAAGATCTTAACTTTGACATTGAGATTGTAGGATGTCCAATCATTAGAGAAAATGATGGATTAGCCTTGAGCAGCAGAAATGCTTTACTATCCAAGGATGATAGACAGAATGCCTTAGAAATCTCTAAAACGCTTTTTGACAGTAAAGAGTATGCTAAAGAGAACTCCTTAAAGAGTACTTTGGCTTATGTTAAAGATCGCATTGCAGCCGATAAAAATTTAGAACTTCAATATTTTGAAATTGTGAATGCAGAAACATTATTACCGGTTGAAAACTGGAACGATTCACCATCTATTATTGGATGTATTACTGTTTTTTGTGGGGCTGTACGCTTAATTGATAATATTAAATATAAAGGTTGATCAAGTTATGATGATTGAAGTATTAAAATCGAAGATTCATTGTGCTCGTGTAACCGAGGCGAATCTAAATTACATGGGTAGTATTACCATTGACGAAGACTTGATGGATGCAGCCAATTTAATTGCAGGTGAAAAGGTACATATTGTAGATAACAATAATGGAGAACGTTTTGTTACCTATATTATAAAGGGAGAACGCGGATCGGGCTGTATCTGTCTTAATGGTGCTGCTGCACGAAAAGTTCAAGTAGACGACATTATTATCATTATGTCTTATGCTATGTTGGACTTTGAGGAGGCTAAATCATTCAAACCGACAGTTGTTTTTCCTGATCCTGCAACAAATAAGGTAGTGTAAGTTATAGAATAATAACTCAAATTTATAAAATAGAAAAAGCTGATACA
>CAZGUI010000263.1:0-1298 GCA_964528875.1 uncultured Bacteroides sp.
CTCCAAGCTAAAGCTACTGATGGGAATGTTCCCCAACGGTTGTCTTTATGAAATCGAGAAGTTCCATCGCCCCTCACCGTACCCGTTAATGTGTAGCGAGTATCGTAAGTATAATTTAAACGTGCATAGTACGAAATAAGAGAATGTCGTTGATCTTGTGCTGCATTTGTTTTTTGAATGTCACCTACTGTATTCCACTCGCTATAACTAGGCGTAGTTGTTTTCCAATATTGATAATCGTATCCAAGTGTTGCATCTATCTGAGATTTGATTTCTTCAAATTTCTTATTGTAGTTTAAATAAGTTGTCAACAGCTTATTTGTGTTTTTTTGAGGACCATATTTATAGTCGCGTCCTTTGGTTGTATAATATTCGGCAGACTCGGCAGGTGCATAGATATTTCCTTTTCCTTCTGCATAATCATAACCAACTGTTGCATGAAACTTGAGTTCGGGTAGAAAATGCATTTTGTAATCTACATCGGCATTTCCTATTATACGATAGATTTTGCTCGTAGAATCATATTGTTTCAACATGCCCAAAGGATTTCGAACTCCTCCATTCACCGGTAGTTTTTCTACATCCACATCTTCATAATACCCTCCAAAGCTATTGCCTGCTTGATAAATGGGCAACGTAGGATTGAAGGTTGCAGCTGCCCAAATAGCACCAGTATTGGCAAAACTATTATTGTTGATTGATCCTTTGGCATTCAATGCTATTTGTAGGTGATTATCCAGAAAATTAGGGTTCAGCATCAAGCTTCCTGTCATGCGTTCAGCGTTGTCAGTGCGCACTACACCATCTTGATTGTAATAACCAACTGATGCTCGAATAGGCCAATTGGGTGCTATTTTTCCAGCAACACTAAAGTTGTTGTCTGTTCCATATGCTGTGCGATAAATTTCATCGTTCCAATTGGTAGAATTGGATTGAAGCAAGTTTTGTTGTTTGCTAGTACCTTGTGTGGTTATCAAATTATGAAATTCATTTCTACTAAGTACATCCGCTGTTTTGAGACGTGTTTGCAATGAGTTTGTAGTATTGAACGAAAATTTCAAACCTCCATCCGAGCCTTTCTTGGTGGTTATAATAACTACACCATTAGACGCTCTTGATCCATAGATAGCAGTAGATGAAGCATCCTTTAAGATAGTCATACTTTCTATATCATTCGGATTTATCAAACTCAAAAAATTTCCAGTGTTTCCACTAATTCCTCCACTCTCTAGTGGCACTCCATCTAGCACAATCAGTGGATCGTTACTGGCATTTAAGGAAGCTCCTCCTCGAATACG
>CAZGUI010000264.1:0-1297 GCA_964528875.1 uncultured Bacteroides sp.
AAACCATACAAGGAGGCGCAAGTCATGCTTGATTGGGACTTGGTTAGGCAATATGCCCTATTGTTTTTGATTGACGGAATAGGGGGTTATTTCTTACAATCCATGGGGTATGTACTAGCAATCTATGCATTTAATAAAAGGGAAATTGTTGTTAAAGATTTTCTTTTTATGACGATTATATTTTCAATATCCATGTTTGCAATAAGGAGTATTCCAAATATCAACTTTGGTTATCATACAATTCTTATCGTCATTTTATATATAATACTCAGCCACACATTGTTTAAAATGGCGATATATCCGACAGTACTTGCTACACTTTTAGCAATAGTATCAATCCTTATTTTTGAAGCATTGACATTCGGGGTATTTATTTTACTTTTAGGACATGGAAAATTCAATGAAATTTTTATCAGTACTAAAACAATAGTCGGGTCAATACGAAAAGCACTGATGGGTATTCCGACAAATATTATTCTAATAATTGAGATGTTCATAACATATAATTGCTGTTTAAAAAAAATAGAAAAAGGGTGGTTTGAATGGAAAGATTAGCAAAAGACATAGCTGCTAATATAGGAGAAAACCTTCAATATAGCCCGGAAGAAACAGCTGTTGTCGCATACGGTTTAATTGCTATTTTTCAAATGCTTATAATTTTTTTTGTTTTTTCTCTCATAGGATTTATAGGGGGATTTTGGGCGGAGGGAGTCATAATTTTTTTTCTTGTCGGATTGCTTAGAAAGTCAATAGGAGGGGCCCATAGTGAAACATTTACCGGGTGTGTTATTTACAGCGTTCTTTTTATCTCTTTGATGGCCTTTTTATCGCATTATCTTGTTAATCCCAATTTATTATATTATTATATTGCCATTTCCTGTTTATCCTTTGTCTTTTCATATTTAGTCGTTTATAAGAAGGCACCCGTTGACTCCCCAAATAAACCTGTTCGAAAAGAAAAGAAAATAAGGCGACTAAGGATAGGCGCATTTATTACTCTAACAATTTATTTTATTGCCGTAGCTGTTCTCTATTATTTATCGGGGAAGGATTTGCGTTTTTCGGGATATGCGATAAGTGTCACTATGGCTGTATTGTGGCAGACTTTCATGCTGACCGGGTCCGGACATAAATTTATGCAGGTAATCGATCGCAAAATGGTCGATTTCTGATAAAAAGAGAGGAGTGTGTAATATGAAGCTCAGACTCTTGACAGTTGTCTCTGTTGTTGCTACGCTTTTCGCAACTCTGGTTGCATCCTCCGCCTGTTTCTGGTGGGTATATCAACCTGAAGAGC
>CAZGUI010000265.1:0-1281 GCA_964528875.1 uncultured Bacteroides sp.
CTAAAATATCTTGAACATTTTCAGAAAAACCATTAATGTAATATCGAAAATTATCTTCAATATTATCAGCATCACTCAATAGTGTTTCAAAAGTATATTTACTTATATTATAAAATTGATAGCCTGAAGCATCTGTCAGTTTTCGATTGCGTATTTGAGGAACTTTAATATTTTCGATTTCTTCATAGACCTTAAAGACCTCATCTCGAGTGGGTAAAAGAGTGTCGTGTAATCTTTTAATGACTGTCATGGGTAAAATTACTTTTCCGTATTCATGCGGTTTATACAATCCTCTTAATATATCCGCCGTCCCCCATATTAAGGCTGCTTTTTCTTGAATGTTTATTGTCGTCTCTTGCTGATGAATTTTTTCTTCTTTTATGTTTCTTACCATGTATTAGCTTCCCTTTTGTCTAAGCAATTTGATGTTTATTCTATTATTTATAAAATTTATGTTTTAGCTATCCTTTTAATGGTTTTATATACCTTAGCCAATCTCTTTAAATATACAAAAAGTTACGTGAATCACCTTTAATTTGTTCTTCTTTCCGCACTCCAAAATATAAAAAAACTAATCAATTTTCTATACAAAAAACCGCATAAAGAGGAATGGATTTAATATCATCTTGATAACCAAAATTCTTAGTTGAAATCTTTATTCCCTCGGTATTGTATTCGTTCATAAATTTTTTAAGTTTTTAAACTTTTTACCCTCTCCAGCTTTGACCTCTATACCTAGAATATCTCCTTTGTTTGTTTGAAAAATAATGTCAAGTTCGGTATTTTGATTAGGTTCCCAATAATAAGGATTGATCTCATTCGTCAAAAGTGCTTGAAGTACATAGGTTTCTGCAATAGCCCCTTTATAAACACCTAAGATATTATCATCTAATAAAACCTGTTCCACTGGCAGATTTAAAAGGCTTGCAAACAATCCGACATCAGATAAATACAGCTTTTCTTTCGTTTTTTCTTTATCTTATCAAAGAAAAATGGAAAAATTAATAAAATATGTTATAAATTACACTTTTCATTAATAAAAAGTGTAATATTTCACATTAATTATATTCTACTTTCACGCTACAAGACAAAACAATAGATAGCCTATAAAGAAGGTCATCAAATGATCAAAAAATCAACTTCTTAAGTTATCGTAACAGTTTGGGCTTTCAAATTTAAGTCCAGGATTTTATCCGCATCCCCTTATCTTATGACATACCACCCGAATATTTTCTCTTTAGCGCTAGATAATATTTGTTTCCTTGGAGAAAGCACATCGAA
>CAZGUI010000266.1:0-1273 GCA_964528875.1 uncultured Bacteroides sp.
CATTATACCAGAGGCATTTCAGATCTCTTTTTTTAAGTTAAGTTAACAGAGCACAGCTCAATAATAGGAGGGAAATATGTCGAATTTTTTAACGAATGACAATGTAAAAATTTTCTACGAGATTGATGGCCAGGGAAAGCCTCTTTTAATGCTTCCTGGTTGGACCTGTACCAGTAATTTTTGGAAGAAAAATGTCGATGAACTCTCAAAGACCTGCCAGGTGATAAGGATGGATATGAGAGGGCACGGTAAATCAGAAAAGGTTATGCACAGTCACAGGATTTCCAGATATGCCATGGATCTTAAAAATCTCCTAGACTACCTTGATTTAGAAGATGTAACTGTCCTTGGATGGTCCATGGGGGCCGCTGTTCTTTGGAGCTATATAGAACTTTTTGGTAATCATAGGATTTCAGGTCTTGTATGTGTAGATCAGTCTCCTGCCCAGTATACTGGTCCTGATTGGCAATGGGGACAAAAAGGCTGTTATGACGTGGAGATGTTTATCCATACCTGCTGTCAAATTCAATACGATCCAAGGGGAGCAGCAGAAGGTCTGGCCTCTGCTTGCTTATTTAATCCTCCTAGTGAAGAAGAGGCGAAGTTTATGGCAGATGAAATTTCCCTTTGTCCTCCCTATGTAAGAATTGAAATTATGAGAGATCATACAAACCTCGACTGGAGGGATTTCCTTCCCCATATTAATTTAGATACCTTAGTATGTGTGGCAAGACATAGTGCCGTTTTTGATTGGCAGGGAAGTGCCTATGTAGGAGAAAACATACCAGGAGCAAAGACGGTTTTCTTTGAAAATTCTGGCCACATGCTCTTTTGGGAGGAGCCCGAAAAGTTTAACAGAACCATTTCTGACTTTGTCAATAGATAGTTGCCGAATTACGAATTTGCTATTCGCATCAATGGTATCATTTTCCTATCTATCAAATTAGGATTCATTTTAATACTTCAGGGCCATAGTCTATTGTGTTCAGAATAATAGATTATGGTCCTATTTGAAATACAGCATTTTCATAAACAGACAAAAGAGCAAAAAGGCCCTCAAGTTGAGATATTTCCAAAGCATCTTGAATAATTATCAAACTGTCATTATCAGTCTCTCTTATTCCACTATCAAGAATTTCATTGGTATCGGATATCTTGCCTAAATACAAATTAGCTTCTGTTGCTCCATAGTATGCTGGAATATTTTTTTAGACCGTAGAAAAGATGCGAAAGTTACAATTCCTTAGTTAATTTAAATGTAAGATAGGCATTA
>CAZGUI010000267.1:0-1269 GCA_964528875.1 uncultured Bacteroides sp.
CCTTTTTTATGTTTTTAACATTATGTATAACTGGAGTTAATCGAGTAAATCTGCCAGGCGAGCCACTGAGGACCTCTCTGTCTTAGGTTAGCATAGTAGTACCAACCGAAGGATTGTAATATATCCCCTCTCCATATTTTCCTTTTGATTCTATCATTTTAGAGCCTTTCTAATCGTTCAATTTCTCGATTCAAATACCATTGAGCCTTTTTAAGGTCTTCAAGTTCTTTTGTTTTATCCTTTTTACCTGCCCTAGCGACATATTTAATAACATTCCCTCGACAGAAGTTTAATGTTTCAGAAATGTCAATAACTTGACATCCATTGGGATTTACTTGGTAGTAAGATGGTGATATTGCTGAATTTTCCATTCTCTTTCCTTTTATAATTGGTCTACGAGGGTGGATTTGAACCACCGACTTCTCGCTTCCAGGGCGAGCCCGCTACCAGACTGCGTCACTCGTAGATATTGGTGGAGATGGGGAGGTGCTGCCCCTCCCGTCACTCAAATAGCCTTTTACCATTTAAGCCGATTCTAATTCATCCCCATATTACTAAGAACTAGATTATTAAATCTCTATAATAACCTTTGTCCCATTTCTCATTAAAAATAGTTCCATTCTTTACAATACTTTCCAAAGATTGAGGTGTATAATCCATATAAGGCATCATTGCCCCAATATTAAACATCTTTCCATAGGATTGAATTTTTGGATCCTCCATCAAACGTTTACGAGTATCCATTACATAGAGAAACTCTTGTGTTAGATGAACGTGTCCGTAAAGATGGATTCTATTGGGATGTCTATGTCCATTATACCAGGGGATTGGATAGTGTGACATTACAACCTTATATTTTACTTCCCCTATAAAGACTGTTATCTCTTTAGCCTCATCAACTGTTGCAAAGTAGTTTAATTGAGTATTTTGAATTTTATCATGATTACCAACAATGAGATGTTTCTTTCCCTTTAGTTGTTTCAAAAGGAATTCTGATTTATTCCAACTTTTCCAAGCTAAATCACCTAGAATCCAAATGTGATCCTCTGGCTTAACGACAGAGTTCCAATTCTTAATTAGAACTTCATCCATTTGCTCTATTGAATCAAATGGTCGATTATCTAGGTCTATGGCGTTTTTATGTCCAAGATGTAAATCGCTAATAAAGTAGGTATTCACAGACTTTCCTTTCTAAACTTTAACAACTTTATAAAATCAAACAAGACCTTCGCCTTACTCTTTCTATTAAACCTTCTTTATTCAGCCAAT
>CAZGUI010000268.1:0-1260 GCA_964528875.1 uncultured Bacteroides sp.
ATATGCTATTATTTGAGACTTTTTCCAAATCATCTGGTAACAAATAATCTAATACAGATAATTGATTTTCCAGATATTGAAACTCAGAAACGATATATACTCCATCATCAAGCACATATTTAATTTCTAATATTGAATTATCTTTAAATCTGTGAATGCTGAGATCTTCATCAACATAAGCTGATGGATCGTTTTCTACAATATCATCCTGCCTCATTCTTTTTGTTATTGTTTCAAAGAATGCTTTATCTGCGAATGTAGAAACAAGAAAGCCATCTACTACAATATATTGTTCCATGTTTTTTTCATATAGTAAGAACAAATATTTGCCGTTTTTCACACGAGTAACCGAATAATATTTATCCTTATTAAAACGAATAATTTGAGCGAGTCCGTCAGATTTAAGCTTCTCAATATCCCATACCACAGACATGCCCTGTCGAATTTGATATGGTACATTTAATGATTTTATTCCAGCGGACAATTTATGCTCTGTCAATGTAGCAATGTCCGTCTGATTATCATACGGTTGCTTAATCTCTTTATTACAACCGGTAATGTTAACAGACAGGAAAAGAAACAGGAAGAAAACTATAAATGTCTGATAATTTTTTTTCATAATATATTTAATCCCTATAAGTCTTATTATCATACGGAGTAAACCCATATAGTATTGAGTGTTTTCCATCAGGTGTGTTTAAGGCATAATTATAGCCAACCTTTCCGGAGACAGTTGTTTCTAAACCTTCATAGCCACTAAAAACTTCGTCTGACATATGAGATATGTCAGATCTGGTTTTATCTTTAGCTGTTACTGCTGATGCATTGGTTGGAACTGCTATAGATAAAATCATTAATATGCTTAGTATCACATGAACAAAATTTCTTTTTTTCATAGCTAATTTTCTCCTTTTCTTTAATTTTCTTAATGTTCGGCAAACTGCATAAGCTAACAATCCAAACTTTAGCAACCCATTGGAATCCTCCTCCTTCTATTTAAAAAACAAAAAATGCTCGTTAACTATTCTGTAGAGCATAGTTGACGAGCACGTTAATTCCTATATTTCATTCAAGCAATGCTCCAATGACAAGAGGTCACGTTATTTAATTGACTATATTATACGACATGTAGAAAAATTTGTCAAGTAAAAAAGTGTTAAATTTTATATTTTTTCCCACTAGTGTTCAATATTTAGAAAACATTAACATTGACTTTTAAAAGTTTTGATTGATTATTAAAATTATTGATGCAAATCATAG
>CAZGUI010000269.1:0-980 GCA_964528875.1 uncultured Bacteroides sp.
ATGGTGATGTTTTAAGAAGACAAAGTGATAACCACTGGGTTTATAGCATAGAACCAGGGATGAAGCTTGATAATAAACCAGTTACCCCAACAAATGATGTTTCTAAGACCACAGCAATTACAAGTGAACAATGGGAAAAAGTAAAATTATACGCTTATTATGGGTATAATTATCAAGATGAAGAACATGATCACTCAGATATTAAGTGGTATATAATAACTCAGCTTCTTATTTGGAGACACTTGCGCCTAGATTGGGATATATATTTTACTGATATTTATAATGGAACTAAAGTTATTAAGTATGAAAATGAATTATGGGAATTAGAAAGTCTTGTGGATAACCATTCTTTGATTCCGGATTTGGAAAAAGATTCAAGTGAAATGAATATAAATGAGACTTTAGAAATCTATGATAAAAATAGTGTTATTAATCAGTTTGAAGTTGCCAAAACAGAGGGTTTAGACTTACTGATTAAAGATAACAAATTAATAATAACTGCAAACAGGCCAGGAAATTATAAAGTTAAATTATATAAAAAATATGAACTTTATTCTCAGGATCCGCTTATATATGTCAGTGAATATTTAGATACAATGTCGCCAGGTAAATTATCTAATAACGAAAAAACAATAGATATCATCGTACCTGGTGGAAAAATAACAGTTGAAGGTTTTAATAATGATGAAAGTCTTAGTTATCTAATTTTTGATAATAATAATAATTTAGTTGACGAAATTATTATGAACGATAATTTTGGCGAAAATAGTGTGCCACTTAACTATGGACAATATTATATTCTTGATAACACGCAAAATAAACTTTTTTTTGAAATCAATCAAGATAATTTAAACCATCATTTTATAATCAAAAATAAAGAAAAAGAAATTCTAACTGTAGATAATGAAAATAATAATGACACCACTGAAAATAATAATGACACCACTGAAAATAATAATGACACCACTGAAAATAATAAT
>CAZGUI010000269.1:1080-1249 GCA_964528875.1 uncultured Bacteroides sp.
GATAAAGAGGGAACTGAAAATACTAAAGATATCATTGAAAATTATAATGACAAAACTATCGATTATGATTTAAATAATAATTTTATTCGAGTTAAAGTCCCAGTTACAAGTAGCAAAGTATTTGATTTTAAATATATGGTTAAAGAATATGATATCCCGAAGATAATTT
>CAZGUI010000270.1:0-1248 GCA_964528875.1 uncultured Bacteroides sp.
TCTTTGTATTTAAGAGAGAATGTGACGATTAAGTGTTGCTCTAAGCCATCTTCCTTAATCCAGCGCTCTTTGTAGAACACCGCGTTTTGGTACTTCTTTTTTAGTTCTTCTGATTTTTCGATCTTGCTAAGATCAAACTTCCCAGGTGCTCCTTCCAGAGACCACCCTTCCTTAGCCAGTGCCCACTCTTTTAGGTGTTTCTTCAGTTTTTTAACGGACTGGGTCGTAATAAAGGCCCTTCCATCTTTGTCATTGAATTTGCGATTCGCCGTAGACGAGAGACCGGCATCGGTACAGACAATGAATTTTGAAAGCGAGAAATCTTTCAAGATCTTCTTCTCTAGTGGTTGCAGTGTCTCTTGTTCGTTTTGATTACCACGCCCAAGACTGAACGCCAGTGGAATACCATCTCCATCGATGAAAAGCCCCATTTGAACAATGGGATTGGGCCGGTGTTCCTTCGAGGGACCATATCGCTTGTCATCTTCTTCTTGTTCAATTTCGAAATAGTAGTTGGTGCAATCATAGTAAAGAACCTTATCGTTTCTCTTGGCTCGTTTCCGGCTGTTTTTGTAAAGCTCGGCTTGAATGAAATCGCCCTCTGAGGCAATTACGGATAGAGCCCTATAGATATGTTGTAGATCAAAATTAGGAGGTTCAAGGAGCTGTCCGGAGAGCTCAAATGTGTTTAGCTTAGAAGAAGGGAAAAGGACTCTGCCATAGATCAATCGCGAAAGAATTGCGTCCAAGTCGTAGGTGAACTTGTGTTTTTCGGAAATGCTTTTGCAAATCTTATGGATCCCCAATTTGTGATAAAGCTGCTGAAGAAACAGATAACCGCCGTTAAATGAGCGTTTCTTGCCCTTCTCGATTTGCCTTGATTGTTGAAGCGTAAGCAAGACGGGTCTAGTTTCTTCCTGCTCTTTTTTATTGAGCTCAGCCACATAGCTACGGGCCCATTCTTCGGGATCAGCCCCATCAAGCTTCTCCTGTAGCTCCTTTTCAGTGCCTAGTCTTTCTACGATCTCGGTCTTTTCTTTGCCGTTAATGTAGACTGTTTTAATGACATAGTATGAGGCGGAATTCTTTGAACGCGAGATGCTTAACCTCAAGGTGATCCCCTCCTAATACCCTTATCATAGCATATTACGCAAAATTACGCAATAACTCGTTGCCAAATTTGACAAAAAAATAAGCCCCCAAAGGGACTTTCAACGATTCTTTCTCTATCCAACTGTCAAAAACCCG
>CAZGUI010000271.1:0-1230 GCA_964528875.1 uncultured Bacteroides sp.
AATGAAATAGATATTGTTGCCCTCAAACTTGAAAAAAATCAAGCTGTAGTAGTAGAAGTGAAACGACAAAAGAAGAATTTCAAACCCGAATTATTAGCCTCAAAAGTGGAACATCTGAAAAATAAGATGTTGCCGAAATATAATATTGAGAGTATGTGTTTGGGGTTGGAGGATATGTAGAATCTATTACAAAGTAAAAATAATCTTCAAATAATAATACATAGAAAACGATGAAAATATATCATTACACTTCAATAGAAACACTCGCTTTAATTTTAGCAAACAAGACCATAAGGTTTAATAGATTAGACAAAGTTGATGATTTAGAAGAATCTGAATATGGAATTAGCGACGCAAACATAAAGATAGGTCAATATAACTTTGTTTCATGTTGGACAAAAGATGATATTGAGAATATAGCTTTATGGGGGTTGTACACCCAATATAAAGGTGTTAGAATTTCATTAGATGAAGATATGTTTGTAACATATCCCTCTTTAGGTAGAGCTGATATTAAATCATATTTCAAAGATTTTGAATTAGGTTCTGACTATATGACAACTTGTGTGAATAATGAAGCTAAACTTATAGATGTTGAATATGTAAAAGACTTGAAAGCAATCAATTTGGAAATTGGTAAATATCAAGAAGATATTGGAACTGGGAAAAGCTCTTTAAATTATTCAAATAAATATGGAGTCTATAAGCGTGAACAGTGGAGTTTCCAAAAAGAGAGTAGATTCAAAATACATGTACTACCGATTACTCCAAATTTACAAGAAGAGAAGGAAGAACCGTTTATAGTTCTCTCTAAAGCGATGAGTTCGATTGGTGATAGAATGTTACAAAGAAAATCAATATCTATAAATCATATAGACATTCCGTTAAAAGATGAAGTATTCAAAGAAATGGAAATAATGCTTGGACCACAAACAACACAAGCAGATAGAATTATAGTCGAAAGTCTTATACATATGTTTCAAGTAAACTCAGAGGTGAAAAATAGTGTTTTTAAAAATAAGATTCGCCAAAAAGGGACTTTTTAAATAAGTAATACGAAACTCATAAGATAACAAGATATTGAGTTCTTTTCCCTACCTTTACCCCAAGCCGTAAGACGACAAAGCAAAACGTTGCAGAACAGGACATTAAACTGTTACCAAGTATAACCTTACGATTTTTGGACTTTTGTAAAATCAAGATATACAATGCATTAAAGAAGGGGTTCGA
>CAZGUI010000272.1:0-1213 GCA_964528875.1 uncultured Bacteroides sp.
GCTAACATTTCTTTTAAAGTAGATTTCCGTCCCATTTATTACCCTGGGACGGAAATCCCGCTCTTCTACACGCACAAGTTAGTTTGTGCTATTAGCCGACGTAGTTTGTCAATTGATCTTTACGATCTTGAGCATTGCTATCATCTATAACGATTACTCCTGTATCTTCAAATTCTGGAAGTGTTTCACCGTTTAATGCTTTAACGATAGCCTCAACTGATTTATAACCCATCTCATAACCTTGTTGCGAAACGGATAATGTTAATTCTCCATTTAGTATGGAATCACAGGCTGATATTAAACCATCAAAGCCAAGGAAAATCGTATCTTTATATGCTTCATTGCCTGCCGCTGCACGTGCTGCTGCCATGGCCATATCATCATTATTTGCACAGATTATAGCTATGCCTTCTGGATGGTTTTGCATAATAGCTTCCATTGCTGTAACTGCTTGATCTGCTACTGCATTAGCATATTGAATTTCATCCATGAGGAATGTGCCGCCTTCAGCTTCAATACCTGCTTTATACCCATTCATTCTAGCTTCATTAGTAGAGTCACCTTGAACTCCTGCTATTTCAATAGCATATACTTCTTCCCAGCCACGTTCTTTTGCTAATTTAGCTGCTGCTTCACCGCCTAGTTTACCAGCTGCTTCATTTCCTGTACCAATGAAGGATAAAACTTCTGGTGCATCTATGTTTGTGTCTACTGCTACGATTGGTTTTGTTTGGCCAGCTACCATATTGGCTACCATATCTGCCTGTAATGGGGATATAACATAACCATCAATACCAGCATTACTCATATCTGTTTCGATCATGTTTTGTTGTTCATCATAGGCCGTCTCAGATGTCGCACCTTTTACGTCTACTTTTACATTTGGATGATCTACTCCATACGCTTCAGCTCCAGCAACAACATAGGACCAATATTCGGATGATGTTGTTTTTAAGATTACAGAAATTGTGTATTCTTCATCACCTGATGGCTCTGCCTCAGCTTTTGTTTCTGCTTCTGTAACAACAGCATCTTCTTTGGCTACTGTTTCTTCATTAGCCTTTGCCTTCGTTTCAGAAGTATCTTTGTCACTTGATCCACAAGCCGCAATAGATAAAAGTAAGGATAATGATAATAAAACTGCTAAAAGTTTTTTCAATTTTTCTTTTCCTCCATGTTTTGTGATTAGAAATAATCAGATATGATCATTTCT
>CAZGUI010000273.1:0-1160 GCA_964528875.1 uncultured Bacteroides sp.
GATAAAGAAAAACCCTCTATGGAGCTTTCAAAATTGGACAGCTGTTTTTTTCCTGATCCATCCGGATTCATTTCCCAAATTTGACTACTTCCACTTTCACCACTAATATAAGCTATTTTAGTTCCTTCTTTAATCCATATCGCCCCATGTTCAGAGTAGGGGGTTGATGTGATTTGTTGATTATTACTTCCATCTGAATGAATGACAAATAACTCGGTGTTTCCTTTATCTTCAGGAATACTGTAATAGGTTACAGTATAAAGAATTCTTTCATTGTCTGGAGAAACAGCTACGGAACCAATGCGTCCCATTCCCCACAAAGCTTCAGGGGTTAATCGTCCATTTTCAATTGTAGGGTTTGACTTACCAATACTAGTTGTGTTTTGTTGAGATGACCCACCACAAGATGCTAAAAAAACACCTGTTGCCAGTGTCATTGTTTTTAAAAGTTTCATTTGATTCTCTTTATTTTATAGAATAAATAAATTGATTTCATATTAAAACAAAGATAATGCTTCATTTCAATCTTTTCCGAAATGTGTTGATGGAAAACTACGTGATAAACAGTTATTTCCTTGAATAAGGAGTTTGTTAGAATGAGTTTTATTGATAAGTTTTCATTTTTATTGTAAAAAATGACTTGTTCTTTTTCTGTTTTCACTCGCAAGAGAAAAGCATCATCAACTATTATTAGGTTGACCAAAGTGTTTTTTTGAATAAAAAATAAGGTTGTGCCTAAGGTGGTAATAGATTGAGTTGGTTTTAACAAAGAGAAAGGCATAAAAATTTTTAGTTGAATAGTAGAATAGTAGAAAAGGCTATTCTACTATTCTACTAAAAAGTACACCCTATAGCAACTTGTAAATGATTAAAGGAGTCTCCTTCCAAGTGTTTAATACTAAAAGCTTTACTTAAACTGTAATGGATTGAAGTATAACCTTGTATCTTTAATTTTGGGAATAAACGCGCATATTTGAATCCAACATCACCCAAAATACCACTTGAGGTTAAGAACTCATACTCTTTATATAATGACTCATCTAAGTGGGCAGGGGGAGTTTGACTTTCACTAGGCTGACTGTAATACCCATCCTCACTAGGTGTCCCACTTCCTTGACTATAATTTAATCCTAAAGAAATACTATATAAGTCTTTCCCTT
>CAZGUI010000274.1:0-1157 GCA_964528875.1 uncultured Bacteroides sp.
CTTTCTTCCACTGGGTAAGCCTTGCGATTGAGTTCTGTAAACTGATTGAAAGCCATACGTTTGTAATGGTCATCGCTCATCACTTGGTCTGAATCACGTTTACGCATCTCTGCAATACTGTGTTGTGGATAATCGCAATCCACAATAGCGATATTCATTCCTTGTCGGTAGTGCAAATAACTTGCAATTAAGACTGTCAATGCTGTTTTTCCAACACCTCCTTTTTGGGTGCTGAAGGCTACGAATAATGTTTCTTTGTTCATTTGAATGGTTTTTTAATTAAATGGATAATTTTTTGTTTATTCAGATAATTAAGTGTTTATCTAGTTAAACACACGTCTATATGAGTGTTTCAGCGTTCATGTGTTTGAACGTACCAACGTCTTAACGTTCAAACGTTGGTACGTTTGAATGAACAAACGGACGAACACACAATCAATTAGTCATTTAACTCTATGTTTATTCAATCAAATGATAGGATAAACAACTAATCAAATACACAACTATTCAACTAACTATCTGAATACACAGACAAATGAATAGCTAAATAATCAGATAATTATCACAAATAAATTACGTGTCATCAGTTGTCTGCAATTGACATCTAATGTCACTTTAACTCATAGTAATCAGCAGTATATCTGCCATATCTTTGCTTCTGTAGTATTAATATAGATTTCAATGATTAGAATATTCTCAATACGCATTAACAGCAATCCACTTTCAGGTGGATTTTTATGTTCGTCGGAACATAGGCAAGGTATATTTTGAGTGCCTCAAAATTATTTCAAGGCACTTGAAATCCTTGCCCCAAGCCCTGATGTGCGTGGGGAGAAAAACTACTCCGAAGTCGTGTTTTTTTATTTAAAGATTAGAGTGATGGAAACTAATAATAGAGCAAAGCGAGGACGTAATCCGAAGGAGGATCCTGCTAAACATAGATATGTTTTTTACTTGAATAGTGTGGATAACGCAAAATTTCTATCGCTGTTTGAGCAATCAGAAGAGAAAGTAAAGTCGCATTTTATCACATCGTGCATATTTGGCAATCCTATCCAAGTGGTGAAAGTGGACAAGAACTTGCAAGACTATTACATGAGATTGACCAATTTCTATGGACAATATCGAGCCATTGGTGTCAATTATAATCAAGTGGT
>CAZGUI010000275.1:0-1154 GCA_964528875.1 uncultured Bacteroides sp.
ATGGAAAGATATCCAAAAAAACAAAACAACTAGTTAAAGAATATACAAATAAAGGTGGAAATTTTTCGATAGCAACTGGACGAATGGAAGCTACAAGCATGCCTTTTGTTAATGAATTAGATATTAATACACCAATTATTGTCTATAATGGTTCAGCTATATATGATATCAATTCTCAAAGCAGAGTATATGAATTAAAATTGGAAATGCACTTAGCAAAAACTGCCTTGAAAATATGCCGAAATTATAGTTTGGATCCAATCCTATATCAAGATAAAATTGCGTATATTAATAAATTAAGTCCTTCAATAAAAAAGCATGTGGAAAAAGAAAAAGTAGGTTGTACAGAAGTAGGTAATTTGATAACTTTTTTAGAAAAAGATCCAATCAAAATATTATTTATAGGAGATCCTTCTAAATTTAAGCCTTTTACTGAACATTTATCAAAAGAAACAAATAAAAAATTAAATTTAATTAATTCAGAGATAAATTATTTAGAATTATTGCCTAATGGGGCATCAAAAGGTAATGCCCTGAGAGAACTAAGCAAATTTTTACGTATTCCAATAGAAGAAACAATTGCTATAGGTGATGAAAGAAATGATGTTTCAATGATAAAAACTGCTGGAATTGGAGTTGCTGTAAAAAACGCGACAATAGAGCCGAAAACCCATGCGAATTATATTACCGATGAAGATAGTTATAAAGGTGTTGAGGAAATACTTTATAAGGCGATCAATGATATTGAAATTATTTAAAATATTAGGAGATTAAGAAGTGGATAAAAAAAAGTATGACACATTAGTGATAGGGCATGTCTCTTTAGATATAGATCTATATGAAGGTAAAACCACCAAGAGATATGGAGGAGCAGTTTTATATAGTAGCTATTCGGCAGTAGCTGGTGGTAATAAAGTAGGAGTTGTTACAAAAGCCAAAAAAGAAGATGAAGAAGAAATAATTCAGTTATTTAATACACCAACAGACGATATTTATTATGAGGTGTCTAAAGATCGAACCTCTATTCGAAATGAATATTTGACTGCTGATAGAGAACAGAGAATTTCTTCAGCTATAAGTGTTGCGGATCCATATTCTATAGAAGATATTCCTCAAGTTGATTCTAGTATCTATCATTTAGCAGGATTAATTGT
>CAZGUI010000276.1:0-1154 GCA_964528875.1 uncultured Bacteroides sp.
GTGTTAAAGAAACTATTGATTGGTATAAAAAAGAAAAATGGCTTTAGGTTTATTTAAAAAAATTGAATGTAAAAAGGGTTTATTTGCTGTAGAAAAAATATCGTTAATCTACAATTTACTTACAACTCTTCTGATCTTTATATTATTCACCTATCTACCCAACCCTACTCAGATGTTATTAGGTAGAGTCTTTATTGCGTCCATCACCTTTGCTTTAATGTATTTAACAAGATTTGCTCCTTGCAAAGCAACCATCTTTGTTCGGATTGCATTTCAAATGGCTCTCTTAGCTTACTGGTATCCGGACACTTTTGAATTTAACCGAATCTTTCCCAACTTAGATCATATTTTTGCAACCATAGAAGAAGGGCTTTTAGGGTTTCAACCGGCCATAACCTTTCATCAGAACTATCCCCAGTTATGGGTAAGTGAACTTTTCAATATGGGGTATTTCTTTTACTACCCGATGATTGCTATTGTTGCTATTTATACCTTTATATATAAGTTTGAATCGTTCAATAAGTTCTCATTTATCATTGTCTCTGCATTCTTTCTTTATTACATTATTTTCATCTTTGTTCCTGTTGCAGGACCACAGTTTTACTTCCCTGCTATAGGCTTGGACAATGTTGCCGAGGGTGTTTTTCCATCCATAGGCTATTACTTTAATAATAACATACAGTTATTATCCGGACCGGATAATGGTGTGGGTGGGTTCTTTTATGGACTGGTAGAAGCATCACAAGAGGTTGGAGAACGACCTACAGCAGCATTTCCCAGCTCACATGTAGGTATTTCAACGGTATTAATGATCTTATCCTGGAGATTAAATAAGAAACTTTTCACTGGATTACTTCCTTTTTATTTTTTCTTATGTGGAGCCACAGTCTATATACAGGCACATTACTTAATTGATGTGATTGTTGGATTTGCCTCGGCTTTTGGTGTTTATGTTCTTTCCAGTAAGATATACTCCAGATGGTTTGCTGTACCCATATTTAAATTATCCGACTCCGTTGCCTTGGAATATATTAAACGCAAGACTACAGAAGAACGATCATAGGTTTTAATAGGAATTGTTTTTATTACTGACAGACCATTAGCTTTCTTGCTACATAACACCAACTATAGCACACATATTGAATTTGCTTTAT
>CAZGUI010000277.1:0-1136 GCA_964528875.1 uncultured Bacteroides sp.
TTGCGCATCTTATGTTCAATGTCTTGGGTGTGATTTGGATGCTTTTCATATTTAAATTCTTTATTAATATGGTGGGAAGCATTGTCGAACATGTGTGGTCAACAAATCCTGCTGAGATGACTAGTTTTATATCTAGTTTGTCTCCAAATGAGTTTAGAATGATTACAACAGAGCCTGCATCTGCACTGACAGCAGACTTAGTTGCCAAACAAGAACTATATCACGCCTATGAGGCATCTACATCATACGGCTTGTCTCTGTATCACACTATGTTCAATATAAGTAATGTTTTAATAATGGTGTGGTTTGTGAATGCCTATGAGAAAATATGCAAATTTGTAATTAAGCCTAAGGTTGAAGAGGAAGACGAAGAATTCCAATTGCAGTTTATCACTACAGGGATGCTTTCAACGGCTGAGCTTTCTATATTGCAAGCTGAAAAAGAGATGGAAGTATACGCTCGTAGAACTCGCAAAATGTACAAATTGGTGCAGAAACTTGCGGTGACTAAAGATGAACCTAAGTTTGTGAAGCTATTTGCACGCGTAGAAAAGTATGAGGGAATAAGTGATAGAATGGAAGTGGAAATAGGTTCATACTTGGGTAAAGTGGCTGAAGGAAGATTAAGTAATCAGAGTAAAGAGAGAATAAGAGCAATATTGCGTGGTGTAACTGAAATAGAGAGTGTGGCAGACTCTTGTCACAATATGGCGCGACACTATAGACGTAAATGGGAAGCTAAGACTACTTTCCCCGATAATTTGAAGGAGAATATTAATATAATGTTTAACTTACTTGATAAAGCATTCGATAAGATGCAGGAGGTTCTGAAATATCAAGAAGTATCGGATTCTGATATGATGGAAAGTGTAAATTATGAGAACAGAATAAACGAAATGCGCAACATGTTGAAGCGTAAGAATATTGAAGATATCAACAACAATATTTACAACTATCAAACTGGAGTGTTCTATACCGACCTTATATCAGAGTGCGAGCATATGGGCGATTATATTATCAATGTAATTGAAACAGTGAAGCATAAAAAATTCTAAGTAATCACAAACTGTAAATTTATATACGTATATTGTGTGTTATGAACGACTGGAAGAAAAATTTAAACATAGTTTATTCAA
>CAZGUI010000278.1:0-1134 GCA_964528875.1 uncultured Bacteroides sp.
ATCAATGGTTTCTGTACTGATACCTTCTTTAATATAAGGAGTAATAAAATCGAGGAGTGCAGTATTTATTGCTGCACTTTTCTTAATTCCTTCAATTTGTTCTTGAGTTCTTAACAATGATTTGGGTGGTATTCTATATCCTTTTTTTTTGTATTCTTTTAATTTGTTTTCTATTTCTTGTGGGTATTCGGTAGGAGTAAATCTTCTCATTTTATAAGTTCTTTATTGTTAGAAATACAATTTTCCAACAAACACAAAGGTACAAATTTATGCTGTTGTTGTTCTTTCTATGTAATAGAAAAACCAATTCAAGATTTTCCTATATGTTAAAGGATGTTTAATCTTAAACATTCACGTAAAGCGACTGTTTTATATAAACATTAAGTGAAAAAGTACCTAGTTGTGAAAAAATAGTATAGTTTTGTTAATTACAAACGAAAAATAAACAGACTTTAACTTTTTGAGGTAGCAGAATGATAAAACTATGTTCTTTTATTAACCTTAATGTTTGTGAATATTGAGGTTTGCTGAATAAAAGATTAATAAAAAACTAAAATGAATGCATTATGAAAAAAAGATCGTTATTTCTTGTTCTTTGTATTCTATTATTTTCTCTTTCCGCAGTTGCACAGAACACGGTACGAGGAGTTATAATAGATAAGGATACAGATGAACCTTTAATTGGAGTTACAATTTTTTCGGAATCTGAAGGAGCCGGCACAGCCTCTGATTTAGATGGTAGTTTTAACCTTCAGTTAAAAAACAACAATCAAGGGAAATTAAAAATATCTTATGTAGGATATAAAACTATAGAAGTAGATGTAAAACCTAATTTGGGAACTATTGTTTTAGAATCGCAAGCCATTGGTTTGAAGGACGTAGTAGTTACCTCTTCGATGGCAGTAAAACGTAAGACTCCCGTGGCTTTGTCTGTTATTGAACCTGCAACTTTTGAGGCAAAAATGAGCTCTCAGGAGTTTCCTGAAATTTTAAAAACTACACCGGGAGTTTATGCTACCAAACAAGGGGGTGGTTATGGTGACTCTCGTATTAATCTTCGTGGTTTTGAAACTGAAAATATTGCGGTGATGATTAATGGGGTACCTATGAACGATATGGAGTGGGGAGGTATCT
>CAZGUI010000279.1:0-1131 GCA_964528875.1 uncultured Bacteroides sp.
TTCCAGACATATTTCCGCCTTCTCAATTTACATTCTACTGTAGTTCTATTAAGCCCATATGTTTTAGCTTTGTTTAAATTGTCAATTCGCTATTTACATTCTACTGTAGTTCTATTAAGCCAACAAAAGAATAGAGAGCGAGGGAAAAGTTATGAAGATTTACATTCTACTGTAGTTCTATTAAGCCTTATTTACGGTGCGTGAAAGGTGGCAGCTTTGTTTTATTTACATTCTACTGTAGTTCTATTAAGCCGTTTGATGAACAATCATATCATCCACATTATCACGTATTTACATTCTACTGTAGTTCTATTAAGCCCCTTTTGCAGGAGCGGATGAGGAGAAGACTATTGATATTTACATTCTACTGTAGTTCTATTAAGCCACGAGCACGGCCGGTGGCCAACTTGGAACGATGCTAATTTACATTCTACTGTAGTTCTATTAAGCCAAAAAAGAATTATTTAAAGAAAAACTTGTTAAACATTTACATTCTACTGTAGTTCTATTAAGCCGATATTAAGTACGACATCTAAATCGCCAAAATGTGATTTACATTCTACTGTAGTTCTATTAAGCCATCTGTATGATACTATGTTTGTCCCTGCCGAGGGAATTTACATTCTACTGTAGTTCTATTAAGCCGCATTTTTCGTGCCATTCAATATATTCCGGAACAGTATTTACATTCTACTGTAGTTCTATTAAGCCTACGATGGGTGCCTGCACTGTAACCCGCTGAATAAAATTTACATTCTACTGTAGTTCTATTAAGCCTACTCAACCGCTTTCCACGAAATGACACATAGCACATTTACATTCTACTGTAGTTCTATTAAGCCGATTGTAACCGGCTGCGGCTGCATTACGGCGGGGAATTTACATTCTACTGTAGTTCTATTAAGCCATTTGTCGGGTCTTGGACTGTCAACCCGGCGATATTAATTTACATTCTACTGTAGTTCTATTAAGCCATTTGCCATCAGCGTAGGTTATGCCGGCCGGCAACAATTTACATTCTACTGTAGTTCTATTAAGCCGAAATAGACATTTATTTTAGAAACACTGGCATAGACATTTACATTCTACTGTAGTTCTATTAAGCCGATGAAAGGTTGTTAGTATTTGAAA
>CAZGUI010000280.1:0-1119 GCA_964528875.1 uncultured Bacteroides sp.
TAGTGACAAGGGGTAAAAACGCCGTATTTGATGGAGTTTTCAAGCTTCCATAAAGCTACAAAAGAACAAATTGTTGTGCTTTTATCTAAGAAATGAGGGCTGTAAAAAGTATACCAGTAATCCCTTTTGAGTTGATTATTTAAAATGAATTTTAGTTTATGAAAGAGGTGGTTATGATAATCAGAGAATATAAACCGAAAGACTGTTCTTCAATGTCTAAATTGTTTTATGAGACTATCCATACGATTAATGCTAAAGACTACACGAAGGAACAAATTGATGTTTGGGCAACGGGAATTGTTGATTTAGAAGAATGGAATCGTGCTTTTTTAGAACATGATACTCTAATTGCGGAAATAGACGAGAAAATTGTTGGTTTTGCGGATATGGATGAATCAGGATATTTAGACAGGCTTTATGTAGATAAAGATTTTTTGGGTATGGGTATTGGAACTGCTTTAATAAGCGAATTAGAACAGCGAGCACGAAAAAACGGATTACATTTCTTTGAAACATATTCTTCAATTACTGCGAAGTCTTTTTTTGAAAAACAAGGATATGTGATTGAAACAGAAAACAAAGTTATAAGGGATGGCGTTACACTGATGAATTATAGGATGAAAAAGTGCATTACAGACTAATAAGCAGTAAACCAGTAAGCCCTTATGAAATAGGCAATGATAATTCTCTAAATATAAACCGACGTAATTTGTCGGTTTATTTTATCGTAATGTCGTTTATCTGATATAGTAACTTCAAGGTGAAAAAATGAGCAAATTTATTGAGTCAGATATCTTAGAACTGAAAGAAAAATATACAGATTCAATAGCTAAAGAAATTGTATCTTTTTTAAACGTAAATGATGTTCTGCTTTGCGTTTTGTGTAAGAAATCAGGCCTGTAATCACATCAGTATAAGGAGAAAATATGAGAGTTAAAAAACTTGGAATTGTAAGTTTATCTAGTGGTATTATTGGAGAAAATTTTATAAAACACGAACTAGATATAGGATTAAAAAGATTAAAACAATATGATATCGAAGTTGAGTTTTTACCTCATGCACTAAAAGGTGTTGAATTTATAAAAAACCATCCTAAATGCAGAGCTCAAGACTTATTAT
>CAZGUI010000281.1:0-1118 GCA_964528875.1 uncultured Bacteroides sp.
ATGAAGCGATGAAAAAAGCTTATTTCATGTTAAACCAGCAAAATTAAAGGTATACCATCTAAATATTCACATACAAATTATCTTAGTAAAAAAGATTGTCAAAGGCAGTCTTTTTTGTTTAGAAGGGAGGGTGAAAATATTATGACGGCAGAACATTATCCTTTTAGTGTGTGCATCCAAAACTTAGGGGCATATAACGAAGGAACCTTAAGATTTAAGCGAATAGACTTTCCTACTAATGTTAAAAAAATAGAAGCAGCATTAAGGGAAATTGGAATTGGTGAACCTTCTGAAGATGGTACAAATTATTATGAAGAAATTATGATTACTAATTATGACGATTACACTGGACTAGGTATTTGCCGTGAATATGGTGAGTGGGCTAGTCTGTCCGAATTAAATTATCTTGCGACTTTGCTTAATAACATGAAGAATAATGAACGAGTTGCTTTTGAAGGAGCATTGGAGATTGAAGGAACAAACAATCCTGCGGACTACATTAATCTTGCCCTTAATGTAGATAAATTTACTGTTTTTAGTGAGATTGAAGATGCATATGATTATGGCGAATATTATGTCGAAAATGAACTAGATATGGATTCAGTGCCTTCTATTGTACGTAACAATATAGACTATGAAGCCGTTGGAGAAACAATTTCTTCAAATGAAAATGGCGTTTTTACAGATGAGAATTATGTAATAAAAACACAAAGTATTGATTGCTTGTATGAAAGCAGAGAGGATATTCCAGAAAAATATATCGTAAACCTTAATCCACAAGAAATTTACGATAATTTTTTAAAAGATAAAAACGAGAAAGAGATAGAACTATAAAATGTCAGAAAGTTATGAGAATATTAAAAAAAATATAGAATACTTTGCAACAAATAATTACGAAGCTTTTGTGAAAGCAATCATTAGTTACGAAAAAGGAATTGATAATGAGAACGCATTAAATGTTATTTATAAAGAATATATTGAAAGTGATTCGATGCTTCTTTTAAATGATGAGTTTGATAGTATTATTCATAATTTAGAAAGACAGGGATTAATTAAATACGATAAATATAGAGTTAATGAGTTATTAGAACAAGAAATACTGGAACGAGATTAATTTT
>CAZGUI010000282.1:0-1099 GCA_964528875.1 uncultured Bacteroides sp.
TAAAATTATCATTATATATAAAATCATTGTTACCAGTATTATAAGGTGGATCTATATATATCACATCAATCTTTCCCTTATGTGTCTTTTCCAAAAGCTTCAAAGAATGTAGATTATCTCCCTCCAATAAAAAATTAAATGGTTGATCCTCGTCAGCAACAATCTTTCTTTCTTCATCTTCGATAAACACTGGAATGTTATGCTCTAGCATTTCATCTACTTGTTCAGAGTGTTCTTCCCATACAAGTCCATATTTCTTTTCATTAAGAGCATTTTCAATTTCTGTGATGGCTCTAATGCTTTCATCATCAGTATTTTGTAATTTTAGTTTCTCCAAATATTCGAGCATTCTTTCTCTTTTAATCTTTGATAGGTTTGCCAATTTTCTCTACCTCACCTTATTTATCAGACTTTTAATCAAATCATTATCTTCTATCTTCGTAATACCAAAACTTTTCTTCCCTGCATCTTTTATGGATGCTCCAATATGATAGACTTCCTTATCATCAATGATCAGGAATCTATCGTGAAAGTCATTCATTGTTTTAACGGATAGTTTTGAATATTGAGCATTAAACTTGGTAATATCTTTAGTCGTTAAACTTCCTTTTCCAGCAGTAACGACTTTAACATCAACCCCTGTATTTTTCTTGCACAACATATTAAGCGTGTTCGTATCTACATAGTTATCGATGAGTATAAGTTTAGTTTTAGCTCTCTTTATCAATTCAACTATGAAGCTAAAAGCATCATAAATCTGACCATCATAAAATATATTTTGTTTCACCTCTGTTTGACTCGCAATGTAGTTAAAGACCTTTTCAAACTTCTGGTCTGTTTCTAACTGTTTAAGTTCAACTCGATCTAACCTTTCAAAAACAGCTGCATTACTAATCAAGAAACGACGCATTTCTACGAAAGTATTCATTATCTTTACACTGACCTTTACGGCAACGTCACTTCTTAAAACAGCCGATAACATAGCAATACCTTGTTCAGTGAATGCATAAGGATTACTACTAGAGTGTTTAAGCATCTCGAACCGGTCGCAATTTGCGACCAGTTCATCTTTCTCTTTATCATCTAACTGAAAGCAAAA
>CAZGUI010000283.1:0-1097 GCA_964528875.1 uncultured Bacteroides sp.
CCTACCAAATGCGCTGCCGCCATAGTGGGATTACGGAATGCAGCATTACGTTGTAGTTCCTTAATCATCTGCTCATCTTCATCACTCGCTTTCACTGAAGATACGCCAAATGATACGATTTCGATGCCACGTAGGTTGCTCCATTTTTCTGAAAGGACATCATTAAGTGCACTAGCAAGTTCGGTTGTATGCCCTGGTAGTGCAGAATAACGGATACCCATCTCACTAATCTTTGCAAACGCAGGTTGCAGAGCCGTCAGAAGTTCACTTTTAAGCTGTCCATCGATAGTATCTCGTTTGTACTCATCCGAAATGTTGCCAGAGACATTAGTGTAAAAAAGAATGGGATTCATAATACGGTAGCTGTATTCTCCAAAACAGCGAATCGCTATGTCTATATCGAGTCCGACATTATTATCTACGACCCGAAAAGGCACCGGGCTTGGAGTTCCATACTTATTGCCGACTAGCTCTTTAGTATTAAAATAGTAGACCCGGGCATCCTTGCCAGGGCTTCCACCAAACTTAAAGCGATCCCAGACGCTTTTCAAAGATTCAGCCGCATTTTCACCCAGATTTCCCCCAGCAAATAATGACGGTTCCCCTCCCACGTCAAAAGTATAAACACCAGGTTCAGCACAAAGGTCAACTACTTTACCTTGCTCAACAATAATCATGCACTGCCCATCTGCTACAGCTATCCCTGATCCATTAGTGATAATGTTATCCTCACCCTTTTTGTTAGATGAACGTCTCGAAGTACGCTTTTCCCCCTTGGTGACGATAACGTCTTCAGGCAGAGATTCACAATAAAAATATTCCTTCCATTGGTCGGCCAAAACTCCACCAGCAGCGCCCATTGCAGCCTTAATTAAACCCATAACACATTTCTCCTTTGCGTAATAATGTGAATATTCAACCATTTTTATTGACAATTTTAATATTAAGCTTTTAATAATTCTCCATTATGAACTTCTATTTATATACTTATATGGTTTGACATTTTAAATATAGCAATTATTATTTCTTTTGAACCTAGCCGTAACGGCTAGTAATTAAAAAAGCGTATCCCACCTATTTAGTGGAATACGCTACTT
>CAZGUI010000284.1:0-1094 GCA_964528875.1 uncultured Bacteroides sp.
ACTGTCTTTAATAAAATTCTAAGATCTAAACCAACACTCCATTCATTGATATACTGTGTGTCTAATTTTACAACTTCATCAAAGTCGGTAATCTCACTTCTACCACTAACCTGCCACATGCCAGTTAACCCAGGTTTGATGGCTAGCCGTGCATGATGATTAGGTGCATACTCTTTAACTTCATCAATCAATGGCGGTCTGGTTCCCACCAAAGATAAATCTCCTTTAAGAACATTCCAAAACTGTGGAAACTCATCAAGACTCGTTTTACGGATAAACTCACCAATACCAGTTTTACGTTTACCATTTGGCAAAATCTCATTACCAATCACACGAGGATCAAAATCCAGTTTAAACATTTTTCCATCCTTAATTCGGTTCTGATCCATTAATTCCTGCTTACGTTCTTCTGCATCAAGATACATGCTTCGAAATTTATATAGTTTAAATTTTTTGCCATTTTTTCCAACTCTAGTCTGAGAAAAAAAGATTGGTCCTGGTGATTTAATATAAATTGCAGGTGCTAAGAAAATAAAAATAATAGCTGTAAAAATACAACCAAATAAGCCACCTATTATATCTAGCGTACGTTTTGCAAAAGCTTGTGCTGGAGACATATAGTTCATACTTGTGGTTAAGACCGTATAATTTCCAATTTTTTCAACCAGCTGTTTTTCACCAATAACATTTTCAAGTCTAGCTAAATATAAATGTGTTATTATGCCAGTTTCAGAAAAAGATTGTACCAATTCATCTGCGAGTTTTGTGTCATGAGGCAATGCGATAAAAACTTCATCGACCCAAGATGAACAGATATAATCAATTGCCGTATCTTTATTGGCTACTACTGGAACGTCTAAGATGATTTCACCTGTCAAATCTTGATCGGTAATTACCAAACCAGTCAAAATAATATTCTCATAATTATCTTTGCGAAAATTAAATATTGCTTTTTCAATTAAATCACTACTGGTGACAATTAAAAAAGAACGACTATTTTTAATGTTTTTTCGCTTTTTCAGACGATTTTTCCAAATAATACGAACAAGATATGTTAAAACAAAATAAATGACACCTGTCACATAGAGAACAAT
>CAZGUI010000285.1:0-1085 GCA_964528875.1 uncultured Bacteroides sp.
AATGCACATAGTCGTATATTAGCTAAATTGTTGCGATACAAGGAGAATGACATATATCCATTTCTTGAGAGTTTCTTGATAAATCTGTGTGGTTTTCATCTCAATATAGAACAACCAAGGGTTGAAAAAGTAGACTCATGTGGTCGAATAGACATTCCAATTTTTGATAAAGAATATGTAGTAGTAATTGAGAACAAAGTAACAGACAAAGCCATAGACCAAAATACTGACAAGGGAGGTCAATTAGCAAGATACATAGAAACAATACATGAAAACTACAAAAGGCCATTAGAAAGCATTTATGTTGTTTATACTCCTAAATATACGAGAGAGCCAGTAGATGAATGTTGGATTAATAATAAAGATTATTCTTATCAAGAAGAATTCACATCAAGATATTGTTCCATTTCATATAGAGATCTGATTTATCCTTGGCTGAAAGATATAATTTTACCATCTATTTCTGAAAATGACATCTATCTACGAAGTGCTATAACACAATACATTGATTACTTGGAAGGAACTTTTAAATTAAGAACAATTGACAAACATATGAATATGAAATTACAGAAATTTATAAAAAATGAGCTGAAGCTAAATGATGCACAACCTGAAGAAGCGATAAAAATTCTTTCTAATAAAAAGAAAGAATTAGACGAGGCTATCACACAAGTTGAGATTCTCAGAAATGAGTATGGGAAACAAATATTGATTGAACAATTTGGACAATGGGAAGCAATGCTTAAGAAAGATTTCCCCTCCATGGAAATAGTAAATGATAGTTTTAAAATAGATAAAAACTGCATTAATGTTGGCATTAAATTTTCCATTGACAACGAAGAGTTTGTAGCCATGATTGAAGTTAATGAAATAAACAAACCCAATATTTACGTTGGCATAGGTAGACATTTTGTTAGTAATGCTAAACACCAGGTATCCTCAAAGTTGGATGAAATAATAAATAAACAAAATCTGACCAAACCTGATAATTGGTGGTATGGTTGGAAATACACCTCTATACCAAATGCTTATATGAGATTGAAAAATCTGATAAATGAGATCAATGCAATAAAGCAGTAAGCAAT
>CAZGUI010000286.1:0-1085 GCA_964528875.1 uncultured Bacteroides sp.
CCTCACATTGATATGGATTTTCAAAATAAAAGCGATGTGCTTTACATTGAACTCACACAACCGGCTACACAGGCTGAAACATATACCGTTAAGGTAGATGAAGCCCAAGTAGCAGTTTACAACGCTAAGAATGAGGTTAATTACCTGTTGTTCCCCGCAGAACAGGTTACATTAGAAAATAAGGGTACACTAACTGTTGAACAAGGAAAACAAAAATCCAATACAGTTACAGTCAGCTTTACTTACAATGAGTCATTGCCTTCCGGAGTTTATTTACTACCCTTAACCATAGATATCAAAAGTGAATCAACTACAATAGCAGAAAAATACCACACCTTGTATTACCTTATTGATGTTTGGGCAGAAACCTTAGCTGAACACAAGGTTACAGAAAAAGATTTTATTCAATTAGTTGGATTAGATCCGGAACTAGCTAATCCATTACTAATTAATAGACTATATATTGATATGTATAGATTTAATGAGCCTACTTTATATTTTAATCCTTCAGATATTGTTAATTTACAGTATGCTACAGTAAAAGCAGATGAAAACAAACTCCCCTACCTCTTTTTAAAAGAAGAGTTGGCATATGTACTGTCGAAACGAGGAAAATACATTCAACCTCTACAACAGCAAGACCATAAAGTCTGTCTTGCCATTAAAGGAGGAGGCGATGGTATTGGTTTCTCCAACCTCTCAGATTTCCAACGTCAAACTTTTATCTATCGCATCAAACAAGTGATTGATCAGTATGCCTTGGATGGAGTTAACTTACACGATAGTGAGTTCGGTATAGAACAAAAGAATAACACCAATGATGCGGCGAAAGGATTGGGACTATTTGTTCAACAACTACGTAAAGTATTAGGAGATAAAATTATCACCTACACACAAACGGAGGAGTCTCCACAAGGAATTACAGATGAACAAGCAGAGATTAAACTAGGAGAATGGGTAGATTATGCCTGGACTGATCAATTGAATAAAATAATAAATCCGTGGGATCGCCCGGATAAGTGGTGGAATAAACCAATAGCTGGAATAACCAAAGAAAAGTGGGGAGCTTTAAATTCCTCCATTAA
>CAZGUI010000287.1:0-1083 GCA_964528875.1 uncultured Bacteroides sp.
TTAAATCAAATGGGAAGTCCCACTAACGATCCAATTTACTTTGGCAATTACTTTACTAGTTTGATATTAAAGAATTATTTTTCTTGTCCTTGACGATTGTTTTTGAATATAGTATTCTTTGAAAGCATAATGATTTGGGCGGTTAGCTCAGCAGGTTAGAGTGCTTGCGTGACATGCAAGAGGTCGTTGGTTCGATCCCAATACCGCCCACCAAAAATAGAACTTTTGAATGGAACATAATTCCTTCAGAAGTTCTTTTTTTTGTCTTGATTTTAATAAAGTTAAAGAAAAACTTAATATAAATGAAATAAAAATTAAAATTGACTTTAATATAGTTAAAGTATACTATAAATATCAAGTCGAGCGGAGATTTTTATACATGGATAACATTCCAGCATGGCTTTCGGAGATGGATGAACAAGAATTAGATTTTATTAAATTATTTCTTATCTCATCTGGATCTTTGAAAGAATTGGCAAAACATTATGAAATTACTTACCCGACGATTCGTTTACGCTTAGATCGATTAATTCAAAAAATTGAAATAACGGAAAAGGAAAAGTCGGATGATTTAATTTCTTTAGTTAAAGAATTGACTTTGCAGGATAAATTAGATTTAACGACGGCAAAACAATTAATAGATGCCTATCAAAAGGAGAAAAAGTGAGGGATGATAGATGATAACTTTTCTTTATTTGGTTTTATTGTTAGCCTTTTTATTTTTAGAAAAAATGATATCAATTAATGCAAACCATCGTGGTTTAATTTTAGCTTTTATCGTTTTTGTTTCAGGATTTATTATTTGCAGTCAATTAAAATATATAGGTGTCATCCTATTCGGTATGAATTTAGCTAGAACTTGTATTCAAGAATTAAAATATATGGATTTAACATCCGATTGATAAAGATTCTCTATTCTCTCAAATGATTAATATGAATATATTTCAGTATTCATAAATTATTAAAAAATTAAACAAATTTAAAAGACTATCCATTGAGCTTAATTTCTCTATGGATAGTCTTTTTTGAGTACGCCCAACATGGGTAATAACTAGGTGGTGCAAGTCCACTACACGCCTTTGT
>CAZGUI010000288.1:0-1081 GCA_964528875.1 uncultured Bacteroides sp.
TTATTGAGTATAAGGAGAAAAAAAGTATGTATACTACTCCAACAAAAAAGATGTTGATCCTCAATATTCTGGATGTGCTCAAACGATATTCGGATGAAAATCATCGCCTTTCAGCAAGAGAGATTGGAGATAAACTGGAAGCTGAGTATGCACAAAAAGTTGACCGTAAATCAATAAAACGCAATCTCATGAATCTTATTGATTTTGGTTATGATATAGAATATTCAGAAAAGATTCGTATCAATAAAAATGGCAATGAAGAAATCATATATTCTGATTGGTATTTAAATCGAGAATTCACTGATGCAGAGCTGAGACTGCTCATTGACAGTCTGCTTTTTTCAAAACATATTCCCAAAAATCAATGTAAAGAATTAATTAAAAAATTAGAGGATCTATCCAATATCTATTTTGAATCTAAGGTGAAATATATCAGGACAATGCCAGAGAATATTCTGGAGAATAAAGCCTTATTTTATTCAATCGAAGTGCTTGATGAAGCAATATCTATGGGCAAGCGTGTGCAGTTTCATTATATAAGCGAATACGGCATCGATAAAAAACCGCGATTACATAAAGACACAAATGGCAAAACTACAATCTTTAAAGTCAATCCATATCAAATGGTAGCATCAAATGGTAGATATTATTTAATATGTACCAACAAATCCTATCCTGAAAATATTGCTAATTATCGTGTAGATCGCATTGTTGAAATACAAATGCTTGATGATGAAGCAATTACACCGATTCAGGAAATACCAACCTTAAAAAATAAATTCAACTTGTCCAAGTATATGGAAGAAAATATATATATGTTTGGCGAAGAAAGTAGCCAAGTAACCTTTCGAGCAAAGAAATACATCATCAAGGCTGTATTAGATTGGTTTGGCATGGATGTTAATTTCTCCAATGAAACAGCTGATGAAGTCGATATCAGCGTTACAGTAAATGAACAAGCTATGCTTTATTGGGCATTGCAATATGGAGAGCATATAGAAGTCCTAACACCAAAGCGATTAAGAGAGAAAGTTGCAACAATGGCAACAAAAATATCTGAAAAATATAAGAAGTGAAAACG
>CAZGUI010000289.1:0-1054 GCA_964528875.1 uncultured Bacteroides sp.
TTAATACCGTTTTCATAAACAAGATAAATGTCATTATGTTGATTGTTTTCTTCATACTTTGTAATAAATTGATCAATAATTTCGTTTTTCCGTTTATTGATTTTTGCAAGTTGATCTTCATCCGCCAGCATGTCATAACCAAATTTATTCAAAAATTTCCATGTCGTATCTTCTTCTAAGATCTGACTATCTTCCAGATTAGCGCCATCTTCATCGCCTGCTTCAACCGCTGCAGCCGTATCAATTTTGACTTCTTCTTCTTGATCTAGTTCAGGCTCTTCATAAGGTATAATGTTGTCAGGAAATTCTTCTGCTAATTGATTATATAGTTGTTGATTTGTAGGCAATAATGGGGAAAATTCATATTCATCAAATTTAATTTCATCTTTTAAATTTTCTTGAAAATAGCCCAATAATGTAGCATCAGATCTGCCAACAATATTTAAGGTAGCATTCGATAAAGGTGCTAGTGGTGAACTTGAAGTTAAATCTTTGGTAAAGACCACCTCTTTTGTATCTGCATCAATATATTGTGCCTTTGCCTGATTCACCCAACGTGCATATAAAGTTATATTTTCATGAACACGATCGACATTAAAATCCCATCGATCTTGAGGATCAAATTCATAAGTTGGCTCTTCACCATTTTTCCCAGGTATTTCTTTGACATCAGTATACCAACCAGCTAATGTATAACCCGTTCTGGCTGGTGCGATTAAAAGGTTGGATGAACCCTTTGGTTCAAAAATCAATGAATTCTTTGCATAATTGGTTAAACGTTTCTCTCTTTGATTAATAACACCACCTAATGCATTATAAGTAACTTCTATTTCATAACCCAAGGAAGAGGGATCCAAATCTTGACCGATTCGCGTACAACCTGTTAAAACAAATAAAAGTAATAAAACTATGGACAACGTACGCAATTGCTTTGTTCTGTTTTTCTTCAAAATATTAACCCCCAGCTAATAAAAATATACATGTTATTAAATATATCACTTGATAAAGTCCCTATAGTTGGTGTAAATTCAAAATAAAAAAAGATGAGTCACAT
>CAZGUI010000290.1:0-1042 GCA_964528875.1 uncultured Bacteroides sp.
GTGAATAATAGAGAACGTATAATGCTAGTTTTCACCCGTTTAAATGGATAATATGAAGCATGTTTTCCTTATTTCCTTCATTTTATTACCCCACCATGTTTTTTTTACCTATCTCTAACCCAATATTTAACATTTGCAATGATAATTTTCAATATAATGAAAATCATTCAGCCATTAAATCAATGTATTTAGCATTTGTATAAATTAGATGCTTAAAAATTCATCGTTATTATACGAAATTCTAATGGAAATTGAGTATCAGATGATCATTACTTAATTTCCCACCTTGAAAAGTGTAAGCTATATGATCTTTTTATTAATGAGTTTTAAGACAAGCGAGAGGGTTGAACACTAAATTATTAGATTTTACTGACGTTAATATAAAATAACACCAGATAGATACAAATAAAAATACGTTGTAGTTTTGCATACTACAACGTATTTTATAAAACTATTTTTGCATTATTGAAACATCAATATGCTTTTGTTGCTTTTACTTCATCAATTGAAGTATGATTCTTCTCAAGAGCACGCCATGCATAAAATATATATCCCATAACGATAGGAATAAATAATGACACTATTGCCATTGCATTTAAGGTGAACTTACTTGAAGAAGAGTTTTGAAGCGTGAGTGAGCTTTGTAAATCACTCACTGAAGGATAATAAGCAGTATTGTTTACCCCTGAAATAAAAATCAACATTGTAACCGTTAAAATTGCACCAGCACCTGCAATCCACACACCTTTTCTATAACTAGGATTAAGTGCTGATTTAATTATCCCAAATAATACACCCGCCACTCCAATCAAAAAGATTGCAAATAGGATTGGATTTTCTAAGAAGTTATTCAAATATTTCATCTTCTCCATGTAGATCTCTTTTGTTTCGGGATTTACAGCAAAACCATCTGATGTAAATGTCCAAATCACAAATGTAATGAAGAATAACAGAAAGGGAATCCCATTGTATGTTAGATACTTGTGTGTTCTTTTCTGCAGCACAGGATGATCTAATCTATTTATAAAATAAAGACAAGCCA
>CAZGUI010000291.1:0-1034 GCA_964528875.1 uncultured Bacteroides sp.
TATAATGATTCTTTTTATAAATTCAAAAACTTCTACTTTTTCAATAACAATTTTTTCATCTTCGTGCCTTGCATACCAAAAAGTAACATACTTTCCATCGTAATCAATAATTCTAGATTCAGCCATCACGGGTCTAGCAAGATACCTGCAGACATATTTAACTAAATCCAGTTGTGATTTAAAATTAGATGGAGGAGCATAAACGTAAAATCCATCTTTATAAGTATAATATAACTTGTTTTTAAGTTTTCTAAATTCTTTTTTTCCGATATCTTCTTCAATTAAATCTAATAATACTCTCATAAAAGATTTGCGTAATGATGCATAATTAAAATAGCTGATTTTAATAAAGTCATTTTCAGAAAGTCCGCCATCGAGAAGAATCATATGAATATGTGGATTAAATTTAAGATCTCTGCCATAAGTATGAAGTACTGAAATAAAAGCATGCTTTAAACCTTTGTGTTTAGTTTTGAAAATATATTCTATAGTTAATTGGCTAGCTTTAAATAATAAGTTTAATCTTTTTCTATCTTCTCTAAAAAATCTTCTTAATTCTTCTGGCATAGTAAATACTACATGTCTGTGTTTAGCTTTGAATAACTTAGAAATAAGAGAAAGAGAACGCGCTTCATTGTATTTGTTACCGCATATAAATGCTAACATAAGAATACCCATAAGTGTGCAGTTAAGAGTACCCACTTTTAATCACACATTGGTATTCTTTTTTTGATAAAATAAATACCAAGGAAGTGGTTAATAATGGCAGACATTTATTTAAAAGAAATAAAATGTAAAGAAGACTTACTATTATTTAGTAGAGCATATATGAAAGGAAAAATTAAAGTGAATAAATCTAAAATAGCGAGACAATTAAATGTCGACAGAAAAACCGTTGATAAATATTTAAAAGGACATGTTCCTAAAACTACTAGAAACAGATTATCATACTTAGATGAACATCGTGAATATATCTATGAAGTTTTAAATGATGAACACCAAAGTTTCGATTATATAGATCATCTATTTAAATA
>CAZGUI010000292.1:0-1033 GCA_964528875.1 uncultured Bacteroides sp.
AGACTTAAACCATTTAGTCTCAAAAATTGAGTTTTTTTCAGTAATGTTCATTGCTATAGGAAGAGGTGCGGATATTTGTAAAAATCCGAGTTTAGCAACCCTTATTCCAATATCAATACAAAACGAAACTATCATTTTAAGTGCAAGTATTGCCGCCAGCGTACTTATCACTGGAATATATTTCATTTTACGGTCTTGATTCCATAAAGATTCCCAAGCATTTAAATTAAGTAACCCTTGAAGTTTATCATTCATAAACAATGCTCCAGGAGCACTGTTTTCTAAACATTCATCATACACTTCAATATAAGTATTACACACATCAATTGAACCTGCTTGATCAAGACATGCAGTATAAGTATATTCTACACCGTTTTCAATAGGATGAAAAAAAGTTGTGGCTAAAGTAAGAGCCATATTAGCCCCAGCTTTTGAAATATCTTCTCCTACATTTGTAGTAGTTGAACCTCCTAAGACAATATTGCCAATTACATTAGAAGTTATTACATTATACTGAAAAATTTGCATATATTTATAGGCTGTTGGTAAGAGTACTATTAAAACAATTGAAGTTAAAACTTTGGTTACTAACCTTTTAGCACCATTTTCACCAGTTAGCTTATCTGGATTTATAATAAGTAAAATTATTTCATATGCCATGATAAATAACATGGCAATACCTAAAACAGTAAAAACGCGATCAATTATTAATCTTAAAGTACTTTCTCCAAATAAATTGACTTGACTTATTGCGATGAACACTTGATACATCAATGATATAAACGAATATAAAATCCAATCAAGGAAAAGACCAATACCATTAAGAGTATTTACTAGCCAGTCTCCAAGAATGCCACTTGTGCTTAATAAATTTATCATATGCCCAGCTCCTAACTAATACATGTCGTATATTTTTGATCAATTAAACTTAATAATATATTTAAAAGAATTGGTAAAAAGAAAAGGACAACAATAAGAATTAGTCTTGTAGCTAATTTTTGCGTACATTTTTTTATAGCATCATCATCTTTAC
>CAZGUI010000293.1:0-1030 GCA_964528875.1 uncultured Bacteroides sp.
GTTTCTGGCATTTCATTTGTTTCTGGATTAATAGGTAATTGACCTGAAGTAAAAATCAAATTATCCATTTTGATAGCTTGTGAATAAGCCCCTATAGCTGCCGGCGCATTATTTGAACTAATTATTTCTTTTTTCATTTTTGCTCCTTATGTTTTTTCAAGAATTTATTCTATAATATTGTAATTGTATGGCAGATAGCAAATAATATTTGTTTATAGTTAATATATTTAAACATATCAAATTAATCGGAAGGGTCTCCTGTGGATAAAAAAGCTTTAAGAAAAGAATATTTCGAATTAAGAGATAAAATACCAACAGATAAAAGAATTAAAAAAAGTCAAAAGATCTTTGAAATATTAAAGGCTAATGAAGCTTATCAAAAAGCTAATATTATTTTTATTTATGCCAGTTTTCATAGTGAAGTATATACACATGAATTTATTAAACTCGCTTTAGAAGACAAAAAAAATATTTGTTTGCCTGTCGTTATTTCAGACCAAGAAATGGAAGTATTTAAAATCCATAGTATGGATCAATTAAAAAAAGATAATTTTGGTATTCTCTCCCCTGATCCAAATTCTTGTTCAAAAGTTCTGCCAGAAGAAATCGATTTAGCATTAATCCCTTTACTAGCTTTTAATGCTCAAGGCTATCGCTTAGGTTACGGTAAAGGATACTATGATCGCTACTTGCCACAATTAAAGGCCACTTGTAATAAAATCGGTATTGCCTTTTCAGAACAATTTAGTAAAGAATTACCTGTCTCCATCTATGATTATCCTCTAGATCATATTTTAACTGAAAATGGTTTTTCATTTATCACTGAACGGATTGAAACACATTCGCACTGTTCAGAATTTTCGCCTGATAGCGAACGTAGTTTTGAAGATTTACTCTTAGAAGCAAATAAAAAAAATTATAGCTATCTCACTTTAACCGATCATTTTGACAAGGATGTTATTGATGGGCATGTTATTCGTTCAGACAAAGATGATTTATATACGCCACGCGAAAATGAATGGATTATGCC
>CAZGUI010000294.1:0-1022 GCA_964528875.1 uncultured Bacteroides sp.
CTTATCAGGGGAGAAGAAATCCCTATATCACAACCCTTGACTTATGAACCCAAGAGAGGATTTTTACACAATATAAGGGGACTTTTATATGGGAAAAAATAAATTTAATATAGATCACAGTCAAAACTAATCGAAATCAATCATAAAGGGGGTAGATACGGATAGAAAAATAGAGATAAAAGCTGAAAGAAACAGGGGAAGGACCAAGGCGGAAAAGGAGGATGGAGATATGAAAAGGAGAATATCGGCAATATTGATATCAGTGATAATCCTGTCTATGTTCACCGGTTTTGCATATGCAGAGGAACCGAAAGATATTGTAGATGTATTAGAACTGATAAAATTAGACAAAGTATTTCTTGGAAGAGATTTAGCATCAGATATCTTTAGGGGATATTTAACTTCGGAAAAGACAGACGAATTGAAAAATGAAATACCGGGTTATGGACAATTGAAGGACGGGTTGGCTTCGGACGGATTGACACGGGCAGAAATTACAGATTTGATTGCTCTTGTAAACAATCTGGGATGGGACAGTAATTTTGGGCAAATAGAATCAGATATAATGGCTATATTAGGGGAAGAGATGGCCGGTAGAATTATAGAAACAATAGGGCCCGACAGGAGCAATTCGGATTTTGCCTATGACCTGATAGAAAGAATAATCACTAAAACCGGCGTTATAAAATACGATACATATACTAAGAAATTTAAAGTCAACTTTGCAAGTTATAAAAGTGACAGCACACTAAAAGGATATTTAAGCGGAGTATTCCCAAATGCGTTTCCCGGAAACGATGCGGACAACAGGATAGATACCGCACAAAAAGTCCTCACGTATATTTTAAATGAAGATACGGATTTTGATACTTACAAGGCCGACTTAAGAAAATTATTACAAGGATACGGTTTCTACAGTGAATATTCTACAGCACCGAGCGGCGACCCAACAGATCCCGGCGGTTCAGGTTCAAGTTCAGGCGGTGGCGGCGGCGATAAAACCGAAACACCACCGGAAACAG
>CAZGUI010000295.1:0-1012 GCA_964528875.1 uncultured Bacteroides sp.
AAAGGTGTTGAATTTATAAAAAACCATCCTAAATGCAGAGCTCAAGACTTATTATCTGCCTTTATGGATGATTCTATTGATATGATTTTGTGTGCTATTGGTGGCGAAGATACTTATAGATTATTACCTTACCTTTTTGAAAATAACGAGTTGAAAAAGGTGGCTAATCAGAAAATCTTTTTAGGATTCTCTGATACAACCATGAATCATTTTATGCTCAATAAAGTCGGTATTAAGACATTTTATGGACAAGCTTTTTTGCCTGATGTGTGTGAACTTTCAAAAGAAATGTTGCCTTATACTAAAAAGTATTTTGAGGAATTGATTACCACAGGAGAAATTAAGGAAATACGCCCAAGTGATGTCTGGTATCAGGAGAGAGAAGATTTTACTGAAAATGCTGTTGGGATAGAGATGGAAAGTTACCGAAATATTGGGTTTGAATTATTAAAGGGACAATCAATGTTTAAAGGAAAGATCTTGGGTGGTTGTATTGAGTCTATCTACGATATCTTTGATAATTCCAGATTTACAGACTCTGTTTCATTATGTTCACAATATAATCTTTTCCCAGATTTAGAGTATTGGAAAAATAAAATTCTTCTCTTAGAAACCAGTGAAGAGAAACCGACGCCTGAATTATTTAGAAAAATGATAAAAGCATTAAAAAAATATGGAATTTTCGATGTGCTCACAGGGCTTTTGGTGGGAAAACCACAAAATGAAACATATTATGATGAGTATAAGTCTATCCTTTTGAAAGAGCTTTCAGAGAAAGATTTATCTATTGTTTATAATGTGAATATAGGTCATGCAACGCCTAGATGCATCATACCTTTCGGGATTGAGGCAGAAGTAAATGCTGAAAAACAAGTTATAGTATTCAATAATTAGAGAAATACAATTTAATCAATAGGGATTGACTTTACAACTGTATAAACATAACTGTATAGAAAACCCCTGATGTCAATCTAATTATACAAGTCCTAAAGTTCCATTTTATTACCTTTCC
>CAZGUI010000296.1:0-1010 GCA_964528875.1 uncultured Bacteroides sp.
ATGCGAAGACAATCCAATTGTGCAAATTTACATTCTACTGTAGTTCTATTAAGCCTTATCACGATGAAAGCTGTGGCATGGTAGATGGCGGCATTTACATTCTACTGTAGTTCTATTAAGCCTATGCAGGAAAGGGGAGTTTCTAGCTACGTAGTAGCATTTACATTCTACTGTAGTTCTATTAAGCCGCAGGCGGATATAAAGATTTTGAAACCCGGTTAGCAATTTACATTCTACTGTAGTTCTATTAAGCCCACATCGCGAAAGCGGGGTATTTGGTATTAATATTGAATTTACATTCTACTGTAGTTCTATTAAGCCGCAGGAATATCAGGATGCGTGGACTACTACATCGAAATTTACATTCTACTGTAGTTCTATTAAGCCTTTCAATATCCACATCTACATTAAACTTTTCGTAAAATTTACATTCTACTGTAGTTCTATTAAGCCATGCCCGGGTCAATTTTTCCTGCTCCGGGGTCGTCCCATTTACATTCTACTGTAGTTCTATTAAGCCTCTTACCGTATAAGTTATAGTGCCGAAACCTTCTTGTATTTACATTCTACTGTAGTTCTATTAAGCCTGAATCTATTTCTTGCCTTATGTTTAATATATCATTATTTACATTCTACTGTAGTTCTATTAAGCCTCCAACAATAATTCCAGACATATTTCCGCCTTCTCAATTTACATTCTACTGTAGTTCTATTAAGCCTTAGTTCGTCATACATGATTGCTGCTACTTGTTCTCATTTACATTCTACTGTAGTTCTATTAAGCCACCTGCTATTTGATATATCTATTATATAGTTGATTATATTTACATTCTACTGTAGTTCTATTAAGCCATTGAAAGAAACGAACAAATTGCTAAATTTTATGAGATTTACATTCTACTGTAGTTCTATTAAGCCTAAGTTGAATATTGTGGATAAGTTGGTAAATAAATTGATTTACATTCTACTGTAGTTCTATTAAGCCTCCAACAATAATTCCAGACATATTT
>CAZGUI010000297.1:0-1008 GCA_964528875.1 uncultured Bacteroides sp.
TTATACCCCGTAAAGACAAATTGCGCAACCACGAATTGAGTGCGCAGTTGGATGAGCTGCGTACAATATATGAAGTAGATAAGCTTACACTGAAAAACGAAATAGCGACCAATCGCCTTTATTTTTTACTTGTAACTATTAGCTTGCTTATTATTGCGGTGATTCTATATATAATATATAACCGCAGACTACACCGCAAGAATCGCATACTGTTTGACACCTTTGTAGATAAACAGAAAAAAGAAGACATGTTTTCTATGATTAAAGTGGAGGTTGAGCAAGATAAGATTAGCAATGAAGAGGCTCTTTACAGCAATATTTGTAAATTGATGCAGAAAGAACATCTATACAAAGACCCAAAAATTATAAAAGATGATGTAGCATCAAGACTCAACACCAACCGTACTTATTTATCAGATGCCATAAAAAAATGTGGCAATGGTTTAACATTTACAGAATTCATAAACCACTATCGTTTGCGACATGCTGCTACGCTGTTAACTACCAACCTTAGCCTGAATATCAACGAAGTAAGTGATGAGTCGGGGTTCAATTCTCGTAGTACATACAATCGTCTGTTTCGTGATTATTATGGAATGTCGCCTTCCGAATTTAGAGCTATTGCTAAAGAGAAAAAGATGGAGTGAGGTATAGAGTAGGTGTAAGTGTGTTGTAGAGACCGTCCCAAGTATCGGTCTTGGTGGAAACTACAGCAGTATTCATATCAGTATCGCACAAGTATCCTGACACCATGCTGGCACAAGACTCCAAACTTGTGCCTTCTGATTTTTTTATTGTAGGCACAGGTCAGAGACCTTCGCCAGCTGACATTGGAATTGTGCCAGTAAAGGGGGCAGCTGAGGCTTAGCGTCTCATACCCATTGGATCGGATATTCATCCGTGCCATCTAAGGCCTAAAACGTATTTTATCTATTTCCTATTTCCTTGTTCCATTTATATAGTGTCTAAAAGAAAACCCACTTTATTTTCATGTTATTGGTCAAGCTT